>NZ_JJNY01000002.1:0-3128 GCF_000690035.1 Pseudoalteromonas sp. S3431 | reverse complement strand
AATACATTGTATTTATCAAGAGTTTTCAAAAGTAAAAAAACAATGGTAGCAGTACCATTGAGTGCCATTTAATTAACTCTTATGAGTTGATTGATTGGTATCTACTTTAGTATTCAATATTGACTTCTGGCGAAGTTAAACTGTCACAAAACAAAGACCCGTTTGGGTTGTATGGTTAAGTGACTAAGCGTACACGGTGGATGCCTTGGCAGTTGGAGGCGATGAAGGACGTATTAACTTGCGATAAGCCTAGTCAAGCTAGTAAAAAGCGCTTGAGACTAGGATTTCCGAATGGGGAAACCCACCTGCTTGCAGGTATCGTTAACTGAATACATAGGTTAACGAGGCGAACGCGGAGAACTGAAACATCTAAGTACCCGTAGGAAAAGAAATCAACCGAGATTCCGAAAGTAGCGGCGAGCGAAATCGGAACAGCCCTTAAGCTTATTATGTGTTAATGGAAGGCTGCTGGAAAGCGCCACGATACAGGGTGATAGTCCCGTACATGAAAAGACATTTTAAGTGAAATCGAGTAGGTCGGAGCACGTGAAACTTTGACTGAATATAGGTGGACCATCATCTAAGGCTAAATACTCCCAACTGACCGATAGTGAACCAGTACCGTGAGGGAAAGGCGAAAAGAACCCCTGTGAGGGGAGTGAAATAGAACCTGAAACCGTGTACGTACAAGCAGTAGGAGCCCACTTGTTGGGTGACTGCGTACCTTTTGTATAATGGGTCAGCGACTTATATTTTGTAGCGAGGTTAACCGAATAGGGTAGCCGTAGGGAAACCGAGTCTTAACTGGGCGACTAGTTGCAAGGTATAGACCCGAAACCCGGTGATCTAGCCATGGGCAGGTTGAAGGTTGAGTAACATCAACTGGAGGACCGAACCCACTAACGTTGAAAAGTTAGGGGATGACCTGTGGCTAGGAGTGAAAGGCTAATCAAACCGGGAGATAGCTGGTTCTCCCCGAAATCTATTTAGGTAGAGCCTCGGACGAATACTTACGGGGGTAGAGCACTGTTAAGGCTAGGGGGTCATCCCGACTTACCAACCCTTTGCAAACTCCGAATACCGTAAAGTAATATCCGGGAGACACACGGCGGGTGCTAACGTCCGTCGTGAAGAGGGAAACAACCCAGACCGCCAGCTAAGGTCCCAAAGTCATAGTTAAGTGGGAAACGATGTGGAAAGGCCCAGACAGCCAGGAGGTTGGCTTAGAAGCAGCCATCCTTTAAAGAAAGCGTAATAGCTCACTGGTCGAGTCGGTCTGCGCGGAAGATGTAACGGGGCTAAACTATGCACCGAAGCTGCGGATTCAGAATTTATTCTGAGTGGTAGGGGAGCGTTCTGTAAGCGGTTGAAGGTGTACCGGGAGGTATGCTGGACGTATCAGAAGTGCGAATGCTGACATGAGTAACGATAATGGGAGTGAAAAACTCCCACGCCGGAAGACCAAGGGTTCCTATCCCATGTTAATCAGGGTAGGGTAAGTCGACCCCTAAGGCGAGGCCGAAAGGCGTAGTCGATGGGAAACAGATTAATATTTCTGTACTCGATATAATTGCGATGGGGGGACGGAGCAGGCTAAGCAAGCATAGCGTTGGTAGTCTATGTGAAAGTGAGTAGGGCGTTTGTTTAGGTAAATCCGGACGAACACTAAACCTGAGACACGAGACGAGTCACTACGGTGATGAAGTTGCTGATGCCATACTTCCAGGAAAAGCCTCTAAGCTTCAGATTATATGGAATCGTACCCCAAACCGACACAGGTGGTCAGGTAGAGAATACTAAGGCGCTTGAGAGAACTCGGGTGAAGGAACTAGGCAAAATCGTACCGTAACTTCGGGAGAAGGTACGCTCCTATCTGTGATGAGACTTGCTCTCTAAGCGGACGGGAGCCGCAGTGACCAGGTGGCTGGGACTGTTTATTAAAAACACAGCACTGTGCAAAATCGCAAGATGACGTATACGGTGTGACACCTGCCCGGTGCCGGAAGGTTAATTGATGGGGTTATCCTTAGGGAGAAGCTCTTGATCGAAGCCCCGGTAAACGGCGGCCGTAACTATAACGGTCCTAAGGTAGCGAAATTCCTTGTCGGGTAAGTTCCGACCTGCACGAATGGTGTAACCATGGCCACGCTGTCTCCACCCGAGACTCAGTGAAATTGAAATCGCAGTGAAGATGCTGTGTACCCGCGGCTAGACGGAAAGACCCCGTGAACCTTTACTACAGCTTGGCACTGAACATTGAACCTACATGTGTAGGATAGGTGGGAGACTTTGAAGCAGCGACGCTAGTTGTTGTGGAGTCAACCTTGAAATACCACCCTTGTAGTTTTGATGTTCTAACGTTGGCCCCTGAATCGGGGTTACGGACAGTGCCTGGTGGGTAGTTTGACTGGGGCGGTCTCCTCCTAAAGAGTAACGGAGGAGCACGAAGGTTGGCTAAGTACGGTCGGACATCGTACGGTTAGTGTAATGGTAGAAGCCAGCTTAACTGCGAGACAGACACGTCGAGCAGGTACGAAAGTAGGTCATAGTGATCCGGTGGTTCTGAATGGAAGGGCCATCGCTCAACGGATAAAAGGTACTCCGGGGATAACAGGCTGATACCGCCCAAGAGTTCATATCGACGGCGGTGTTTGGCACCTCGATGTCGGCTCATCACATCCTGGGGCTGAAGTCGGTCCCAAGGGTATGGCTGTTCGCCATTTAAAGTGGTACGCGAGCTGGGTTTAGAACGTCGTGAGACAGTTCGGTCCCTATCTGCCGTGGGCGTTTGAGAATTGAGAGGGGTTGCTCCTAGTACGAGAGGACCGGAGTGAACGAACCGCTGGTGTTCGGGTTGTCATGCCAATGGCATTGCCCGGTAGCTACGTTCGGAACTGATAAGCGCTGAAAGCATCTAAGCGCGAAGCAGGCCTCGAGATGAGTTCTCACTAGACTTTTAAAGTCTCTGAAGGGCCGTTGAAGACTACAACGTTGATAGGCAAGATGTGGAAGTGGTGTGAGCCATTAAGCTAACTTGTACTAATTACCCGTGAGGCTTAACCATACAACGCCAAACGCGTTTTATGTGATAGTGAAACACGCGAAGAAGTTAATATGACTAAAGTAGA
>NZ_JJNY01000001.1:0-122368 GCF_000690035.1 Pseudoalteromonas sp. S3431 | reverse complement strand
TAACGTTAAATAGACCCCATACATAAGCAGATTGGTATAAAAATTTTATTTAGAGACGCTGAGTTTTTTGGAAATAAATAACTTTTCGTGCGTATGCGCCACATTAAGTTAAATAATATGTACAAAACTAGAGTACATATTATTTAACTAATTAGTGTGTTTTAAAATACCTGATGCCTGGGTAAGTTGAGGTTTATAGGCTGTGGCACTTTTTATACTTTTTAGTACTGCCACATGGGCAATCATCGTTCCTGCCAATTTTTATATCTGCAACAGGTAATATAACGCCGTCAGAATATTTCCACTGATTTTTTTCTTTAATGAATTTTGATTGTTCGTGCAATTCACAGTATAAATTATCATAAAAGTAGTGCGCTTTAAATTCTACAAAACCCTGACTATCATCGTGCCCTGAGTCTATAATTGTCAGTTTTATAAAGCGGCAACCATCTGCAAATTCTTTAATTTCTTTAACGGGGTTTTCGGGCTGTTTATCTGTTGTATATGTTTGATAAATATACTTAGCATTTTTGAGTGCATAAGCACTATAACGAGAGCGCATAAGTAGCTCTGGTGTTTGAGGATGCTGTATTGCCAAATGAAAAGGTTCGCAGCAGTCAACATAATTTTGTTGGCTGCCACAAAGACATAATGTTTTATTCAGTGAGGTCATAATTTTGGTGTAAAGCTAAAATGTTAGTTTAACAAGATTATTGAGCTAGTAATATCTCTGTGGTTTGTTTGTTTTTCGTGAAGCAATATAACTTTGTATTTGTTTTACTCATATCCAGAGATAAGCTAGTTAATAGCTGGTTATTAACTATATCAGTCCAAGTAATTACAGCTGCAAAATTACCGTTGTGTAAAGCCGAATTTAATACGTACTCTAGATTCACTAAGTGTTTTTGTCTAATAACGAGTAATTTACTCGTATCGATAGAGCACGAATCAAGTAGCGCTTTACTAGGGACGTGATCGGGTGCGATTAATAATGTCCAAGCATTTAAGCTATTGTATTGATGTAATACTTTTAATAGCTCAAATGTTGCCGAAATTTCATCTTCAATTTCAATTAAATTAACACAATCGCTTTTATTGTCTTGTTGGTAGCTTTTAACTGTTCGTACGGTAATTGGTTGTAACATATCGCTTCACTCACTGGGTTTTTATACAGTATTTACATACAGTAGTTTATACAGTGTTTGTGTGCAAGTGTTTTTTGCTATTTTTTTGTACGATAATTTAAGATTTAGACTTTTTTTAAATTGTTATTTTTTTAAGTTGTTAATATTTAATGATTTAAATTTACCTTTATGTTGTCGTTTCCAACTGTGCATTATTGTGTTGAATACTGTATACACCTGTTGAAGGTTGATATGGCAGCTTTAAATAATGATTTCATGTGTAAATTACAGCATAGTTTCGTATGTGTAATTTACTCTTCGTTAGCGTTATTTGGTATTAGGTGAGAAAACTGCAATTGGTGAATTTGTTCATATAAACTTGCAGCGTAGCATTGGGCATCTTTAAAGCGTTTAGTTTCAATGTGTTTACGCAAGTCAGTTAATGCAGTAGTTGCTGGCTCGTGACCTTGACTACTTGATAAGCTTAGCCATGCAACAGCATGAAATACACTTTGCGGAACACCTTGGCCTTTTACAAAAAATAGTCCTAAGTAAAATTGTGCTCGAAGTTCTCCAGACATCGCAGCTAAACGCATCCACTTCGCAGCAAGTGCATTTTGATTGTTTTTTAAATAATACAGTGCTTTGTTCAGTGTATTTTGCTGACTATTTTCGTTAGTTGGCGTTGAGTTAGTGTCGCTAGGTTGCGTGACAAAGGACAGTATATTGTCTAACTGCTGCTCTAAATCTTGGCCTGTCGGTGTTGTTTTTATCATGCTCACTCATTCGTTATGTAACTAAGTCAATAGTTTAGTATATCGCAAGGTAAAATGTCCTGTAAAAGATGATTTTTATGTTAAAATATTGCCACTTTTTACAACCATAAGTCTATTATGCTCGAAGCTTTATTTAAAATTAGTGAGAATGGCTCATCAGTCCGCCGTGAATGCATTGCGGGTATTACTACATTTATCACAATGGTTTACATTGTATTTGTTAACCCTGCCATGTTAGCAGAGGCTGGAATGGATCAGGGAGCTGCTTTTGTAGCAACTTGTATTGCAGCTGCTATTGGTTGTTTTATTATGGGGTTGTGGGCTAATTATCCTTTAGCATTAGCGCCTGGAATGGGGTTAAATGCATTTTTTACATATGGTGTTGTATTAGGGATGGGTTACACATGGCAGGCGGCATTAGGTGCTGTTTTTATGTCTGGGTGTATATTTTTACTTCTAAGCCTGTTTAAAGTTCGTGAGTGGATTATTAATGCCATTCCTTTGGTTTTAAAGCGGGCCATTGCAACGGGTATTGGCGCATTTTTAGCTTTAATTGCTCTTAAAAATGCGGGGATCATCGTTGCCAGCCCTGCAACGTTAGTACAATTAGGTGATATAACTTCAGCTGGCCCATTATTAGCTATTTTCAGCTTTTTTATTATTGCTGCGCTTTTATATCGTAACTTTAAAAGTGGTGTGTTAATTAGTATTTTATTAGTGACCTGTATCGCACTGGCTTTAGGGCTTGTTGAATACCATGGAATTGTTGCTACGCCTCCTTCTATTTTACCTACTTTTATGCAGCTTGATTTTGGTGCTGCACTTGAATTGTCTATGTTGAGCGTTATTTTCGCATTTTTGTTTGTGGATTTATTTGATACCTCGGGTACTTTAGTTGCAGTTACTCAAAAAGCAGGGCTTGCTGATGAAAAAGGAAATATGCCTCGGTTAGGAAGAGCGCTAAGTGCTGACAGTACAGCAACAATTGCAGGCGCTATGTTGGGCACTTCTACTACAACATCTTATATAGAGTCTGTTGCAGGTGTATCTGTAGGTGGGCGTACTGGTTTAACAGCAGTTGTGGTAGGTATTTGCTTTTTACTTATGATGTTTTTTGCACCACTTGCGCAAATGGTACCAGCTTACGCAACCGCTGGAGCCATTTTATATGTTGCAGTTTTAATGCTACAAAATCTGAAGTTTGTTAATTGGGATGATATGACCGATGCCATTCCCGTTACAGTCGTTTTACTGATGACGCCATTAACGTTTTCAATTGCTCATGGTATAGCACTTGGTTTTATATCTTATACGGTAGTAAAAGTGTTGTGTGGTAAGCAAGACGAAGTCACAATTAGCGTATGGATTTTAACGGCACTGTTTATTATTAAATTTGCATTTTTGTCTTAAATTTATACAGCTAGATAAAAAAGGCCATACAAATTTGTATGGCCTTTTTTAGTTATTTTTAACATTCAATAATATTAACAGCCAATCCACCGCGAGCGGTTTCTTTGTATTTGGTTTTCATATCGTTGCCGGTTTCAAGCATGGTTTTAATCACTTTATCAAGTGATACCTTTTGCTCTCCACTGCCACGAATAGCTAAACGTGAGGCATTAATTGCTTTAATCGCGCCCATTGCATTGCGTTCAATACACGGCACTTGTACTAAGCCACCAACAGGGTCGCACGTGAGGCCTAAATTATGTTCCATACCAATTTCTGCTGCGTTTTCTACTTGCACAACATTGCCACCAACAATTTCTGTTAATGCGCCTGCTGCCATAGAGCACGCAACGCCAACTTCACCTTGGCAACCTACTTCGGCACCCGATATAGAGGCATTCTTTTTATATAAAATACCAATAGCAGCAGCCGTTAATAAATAACGTGTGGCTATATCGCGGTCTACTTCTTTCACAAATGTGTGATAGTACATAAGTACAGCTGGTAAAATACCCGCAGCACCATTAGTTGGTGCGGTAACTACACGGCCACCTGCCGCATTTTCTTCGTTTACGGCAAGGGCAAATAAATCAACCCAGTCCATTGCACGAAGTGGGTCGTTACTGACTTCTATATTTAGTTTTAAGTATAAGCTAGGCGCACGGCGCTTTACTTTTAAGCCGCCAGGTAAAATACCTTCTGTACGCATACCACGGTCAATACAGGCCATCATTACTTTCCAGATATGAAACAGCGTGTCTTTTATTTCATCTTCAGTGCGCAGTGTTTTTTCGTTCTTCATCATCAAGCTTGAAACACTAAGCCCTGACTCTTTACACATTTCTAGTAACTCTTTTGCGCTACCAAATGGGAATGGGGCTGGGTTTTCTTCTCTAATATCGAGGGCTGCTTGTTTTTCGTTTTCAAACTCTTCGTCAGTAACAATAAAGCCACCGCCAATAGAGTAATATACTTTGCTGTAAACTTTTTCGCCGTTGTTTGAGGCGATAATTTCCATTGCATTAGAGTGCTTAGGCAGCGTTTTGCGACGATGAAAAACAATAGCGCCTTGTTTTGGAAACTTAGCTTTGTGTGTTTTGTTTAAATAAATAACCTGATCTTGTTCGATGGTCGCTAAAATGTCGTCGACTAAATCGGCATCTATAGTTTCAGGGTCGTAACCGGCTAAACCAAGAATTACGGCTTTACCCGAACCATGGCCAACACCTGTTTGACCCAAAGAGCCATAAAGCTCTACTTTAATATCGGTAACATTTGCTAATAATTGTTGTTCTTGTAGGTCATTAACAAATAAGCGTGATGCGCGCATTGGGCCAACGGTGTGTGATGACGAAGGGCCAATACCAATGCTAAACATATCAAATGCACTGATCATAATGTGTGTCTCTACTTTGTTTTATCAGCACGAAGCTGCTCTTTGAACGGTCGAGCATGATAACGTGGAATTGTGATTGTGTAACTATTAATAACGAAGATTTAAACTGGTAAGGCGAGTTGTTTTGTAAAGTTTTTTATAATGTTTGCAGTCGCACCCCAAAGTAAACCATGTGGCGTTTTAAAACCTTGCAAAATAACCGTTTTCCCAAATCGTTGAAAAGGTAAGGGTTGCCAATTAGCTTCGTTATTTAACTCAGTGACAGAGAGTAAAAAGCTCGCTTGTACTTCATTATAGTCATTTTCCCATGTGGTGCCTTTATTAAGTAAACCTACATAGGGGCTAATACTAAAACCCGTTAATGTTGAATACTCAGGTAAGTGACCTATTACATTAACGTTGTTTTGGGCAATATTTAGCTCTTCTTTTAGTTCGCGAAGGGCTGTGGTGCGAAGGGTAATGTCGCTTACTTCAAACTTACCCCCTGGCAAACAAATCTCTCCAGGGTGATGGTGTAAATAAGTAGGGCGTTTACACAGTAAAATATGTGCATGGTTATCTATATCAATAATTGGCAGCATAACAGCGCTAGCGCGTTTTTTACGCGTGTCTTTTAACTGGTTTGGCGCAGCTGTAGGGCTTAACAGAAACCGCGCCATAATGTGTTCACTATTCAAAGCGACCTACTGTTTTAATAAAGGGAGGATTTTATTTACTTTATCGTAAGTTTCTTGATATTCCAATTCGACTTTAGAATCAGCGACTATTCCGCCACCTGCCCAGCAGTAAATTTGCGCTTTGTGGCACACCAAGGTGCGAATAGTGATACTCGTATCCATATTTCCACACGCACTTAAATAACCAATTGAGCCACAATAAATGCTGCGGCGATGTGGTTCTAATTCTTCAATTATTTCCATTGCTCTAATTTTGGGCGCACCGGTGATTGAGCCACCCGGAAAAGCCGCTTTTAGCTGATCGACGGCTGTTTTACCTTCATCAAGTTCAGAGGTTACCGTGCTTACTAAATGATGCACTGCCGGAAAGCTTTCAATAGCAAAAAGAGAAGGGACGTGAACGCTGCCAGGTTTTGCCACTTTGCCTAAGTCGTTACGCAGTAAATCAACAATCATGACATTTTCAGCGCGATCTTTATCTGATGCTGCGAGTATTTGGGCTTGGCGTTGATCTTCCAGCGCATCCGCTTTTCGCGGTAGTGTGCCTTTAATAGGTTTGGTTTCTACAACGTTATTATTTACTGATATAAAGCGCTCAGGGGAAATTGATAAAATAGCCCCTTGAGGGTGATTTATAAAGCTTGAAAACGGTGCTTTATTTGCCTCACGCAATTTAATATAAGCAGCCCAAGGGGAGCCTTCAAACTGAGCGTTGAAGCGCTGCGCTAAATTAATTTGGTAGCAATCGCCACTTTTTAAATACTCCTCAATTTGGGCAAATTTTGTAGCGTATTCTTTTTTACTCATATTTGATTGCCAGTCGCTGTTTAGGGCAAAGGACTGCGTATTAACTTGGGAGTTAACGTGCGTATTTAAATATTGCTCATAAAGCGCTAATCGATCGGTGTTTGGCTGCGATACATAAAACCAGCTTTGTTGCAGCTTGTCGTAAATAAGGGCATCTAAGTAAAGGCCAATAGCCATTTGGGGAAGATTAATGTCTTCAATAGCATGAGTGGGGATGTTTTCAATTGTACGCCCCAGATCGTAGCCAAAGTAGCCAAGCCAGCCGCCGTTAAAGGGTAAATCGTAATCGGCTTTTGTTTTATCAAGGCGTGAAAGCTCATTATTCATAATTTCAAAGCAGTTATCACTACTTTCTATATTATTTAAAAAGCTTTTATTATTTTTTACTTCAAGGGTACTTTGCGGCTCAATGGCAATAATATCAAAACGGCTGTTTATATGATTACTATTTGCAGAATCTAATAGAATTGCGTAAGGCAAATGTGAAAAATGCGCAAAAACGTCAATGCAGTTTTGTGTTATGCCTAATTTAATACAATTTTTTTTATTGTTTAGCATTTACTGCCCCTTTAAGAACTGGCTCGAAACGGGCTGGGAGGGTATCATAAGTCAAATTTTTTGGCAGCACTAAGCTGCAAAAAACAGTGCAAACCACCGTCACCGGTTTGATTTAGATTACGCGACAACGCGTAACGGTAACTTAAGGAACCACTATGAGTACAATTTGTCAGCAAGACTTTATTGATAGCATTGAAGATGCATTGCAATATATTTCGTTCTATCACCCACTTGATTTTGTTCAAGCACTCGAAAAAGCGTACAACAAAGAACAAAGTAAAGCGGCTAAAGACGCCATTGCACAAATTTTAATTAACTCACGCATGTCGGCTGAAGGCAAGCGTCCACTTTGCCAAGACACCGGTATTATTACCTGTTTTGTTAAAGTAGGTATGGATGTTAAGTGGGATAAAACAGATTTAACCGTTCAACAAATGGTTGATGAAGGTACTCGTCGTGCATATTTAAATCCAGATAACCCTTTACGTGCATCTATTGTTGCAGACCCTGCTGGTACGCGTAAAAATACTAAAGATAATACGCCTTCGGTTGTGCATATTGATTTAGTAGCGGGTGGAAAAGTAGAAGTAATGGTTGCGGCAAAAGGCGGCGGCTCTGAAAACAAAAGTAAAATGGTTATGTTAAACCCGTCAGATGATGTTGCTGCATGGGTAGAAAAAACACTACCAACAATGGGTGCTGGTTGGTGTCCGCCAGGCATGCTAGGTATAGGTATTGGTGGTACGGCTGAAAAAGCAGCAGTAATGGCTAAAGAGTCGTTAATGGATCCGGTTGATATCCATGAACTAATGGAACGCGGCGCAGAGACAACTGAAGAAAAACTGCGTTTAGAAATTTTTGATCGTGCTAATAAATTAGGTATTGGCGCACAAGGGTTAGGCGGTTTAACAACGGTTGTTGATGTTAAAATTAAAACAGCACCAACGCATGCAGCTTCAAAACCTGTAGTAATGATCCCAAATTGTGCGGCAACTCGCCATGTACATTTTACGCTTGACGGTTCTGGCCCTGCTAATTTAAAAGCACCTAAACTAGAAGATTGGCCACAAGTAACATTTGAAGTAGGCGAAGGCACACGTCGTGTTGATTTAAATACACTGACTAAAAAAGATGTTCAAGAATGGAAAATGGGTGAAACCGTTTTACTTTCGGGCACTATTTTAACAGGTCGTGATGCAGCGCATAAACGTTTGCAAGATATGATCAACTCAGGTGAAGGTTTACCTGAGGGCGTAGACTTTGATAATAAATTTATTTATTACGTAGGCCCTGTGGATGCGGTACGCGATGAAGCAGTAGGTCCTGCTGGCCCTACAACAGCCACGCGCATGGATAAATTTACCGATATGATGCTAGAAAAAACAGGCATTGTAGGCATGATTGGTAAAGCTGAACGTGGGCATGCAACGGTTGAGTCTATTAAAGAGCATAAATCTGTTTATTTGATGGCTGTAGGCGGCGCAGCTTACTTAGTATCTAAAGCGATTAAAAAAGCGCGTGTAGTTGCTTTTGAAGATTTAGGTATGGAAGCTATTTACGAATTTGAAGTAGAAGATATGCCAGTGACTGTTGCAGTAGACAGTGAAGGCGCCAATGCGCATACACAAGGCCCTGCTATCTGGAAAGCTAAAATTGAAGAGCTTGATAGCAAGCTAAAATAACGTACGTTTTGTATTTTTAAAAAGCGAGCCTAGTGCTCGCTTTTTTGTTTTTTTAAATAGAGTTATTAGTAAGTTTACAGCTCTGACCAGTTTGCGAAAAAGCTCACTTTTTACTGAAAACCTATAGGCAGCAGTACGTGTCGGGCAAGTAGCACTTGTATATTAAACTTTACATGCAATAACTGTGTTATGTTCACGTAAACGTAAGTAGGTGTGGTTGTTCTATTTATAGTTTTTAAAACTTACAAACGACGCTTTTGTGAATTTTTTATCTATATAAAAGTTTTAATTTGGTTATTTAATTTAAGCTTGATGTTTTCATTGGTTTTATCATCTGTGAGTATAGCGAACACGTATATGAAGTGATAAAGTCTCGGCAATTTCCAGCGCGCATACCCTTTCACGGGTTAACTATTTCGGAGTATTTTAAGTGGCTGTGTTTAATCGAGTTGAATTTGATAACCATGAACAAGTGGTTTTTTGTTCTGATGAAGAGTCGGGTTTAAAAGCAATTATTGCTGTACATAATACTAACCTAGGTCCTGCTGTTGGCGGATGTAGAATGTGGGATTATGCGAACGACGAAGATGCTGTTTATGACGTGCTACGTTTATCAAAGGGCATGACTTATAAAAATGCAGTTGCGCGCTTACCGTTTGGTGGCGGTAAATCTGTAATTATAGGTAATGCGAAAGAAATTAAATCTGAGCAATTATTTCGTGCATTTGGCCGTCAGTTAGAGCGATTAAATGGCAGCTATTACTCAGCAGAAGATGTAAACATCACATGTGCTGATGTAGCTATCATGAATAAAGAAACTAATTACGTACTGGGTCTTGAAGGTAAAAGCGGTAACCCATCGCCATTTACAGCATACGGTACGTTTTTAGGAATTAAAGCAGCGCTACAGCATCAACGCGGTCATCAAGATTTTGCAGGCGTAAAAGTGGCTGTTCAAGGTTTAGGTGCTGTTGCTTATGGTTTATGTAAACATTTACATGATGCGGGCGCTGAGTTGTTTGTAACTGATATTAACCAAGCTGCCATTGACCGTGTAGTAAGTGATTTTGGCGCAACTGCGGTTGGTATTGATGACATTTACGACTTAGATGTTGATGTTTATGCACCTTGTGCATTAGGTGCAACCGTTAACGATTTAACGATACCGCGTTTAAAAGCGACTATTATTGCAGGCTGTGCTAACAATCAGCTGGCAGAATCTCGCCACGGTGAAGTTATTCGTGAAAAAGGCATTTTATATGCACCAGATTACGTAATTAACGCCGGTGGTATTATTAATGTTTATTATGAAACAGCGCCAGATGGTTACAGTGCAGCAGCGTCTAATAAACATGTTGAAGGTATTTTTAATACGTTAACTGAAATTTTTGCTCGCAGCGAAAAAGAGCAAAAATCAACGCATTTAATTGCTGACGAATTAGCCCAAGAAATCATTAAAAACGGTCTATAAATTTACGCTAAAATGCAATAAAGGTGTGCAATTGCACACCTTTTGTTTATCTGTAAGTTAAGGGGTGTTGATCTTTGCGGATTTAACCTTGAAAGATCAACAGACCCTAATGCAATTATTACTGAACAGCGGTACACTTTATTTTTAATTTTGTGCGGCAAATTATGACTCCCTCAACTTCTCTCATGCAGCCCATCGATTTAGATAATTGGCCTAGAAAGCAACACTTTGAATTATTTAAACACTTTTCTCAGCCTTATTTTAATGTGTGTGTGCGTTTAGATGCTCAAGCGCTGTATGACTATTGCAAAACCAATCAATTTTCTTTTTTTCAAGCATATGTATATTGCACCTTAAAAGCGTGCCATGAGTACGATTCAATAATGCTACGTATAATAGATAATCAACCATGGTTACTTAATAGTGTTCGCGCAAGTGTGGTTGAGTTGTCTGAAAACGATACGTTTGTTTTTAGTTATTTTAATAGCGCAAGCGATTTTAAAGAGTTTGCAAATCATGCAAGTGACGTAAGCAAAAAAGCGAAATTACAGCCGTTATTTTCTGATGCATTTGCTCAAACAGAAGGGCAGGCAGATTTAATTCATATATCTGTTTTGCCGTGGCTGAATTTTAGTGCGTTTTCGCATGCATTTAGTGAAGGGCAGAGTTTAGGCATTCCTAAATTTGTATTTGGTCAGTTTGATAAACACACCGGCACAATGCCTTTAGCTATCGATGTACACCACTCATTAATGGATGGTTTGCACGTAGCGAAATTTATAAACACATTGCAGGGTACATTTGACTCCTTTTGCAAAGGTTAACTTTAAACACGTCATTTAACGGCAGTGCAAAGCAGTAAACAATTTATAAGTAATCTATAAGCAATGCGATGTGAATTACTTTATATTCAAATACATAACCTTATATGCTTGAAAAGCACGTGCGCTGGACATATTTATATACCATACCTTAGCTCAGGAAATCCCCATGATAAATGGACTGTTAATTGTTGTTTTAATTCTTTTTGTGGTGATTTTCTGGCGTTGGCCATCAATTCAAAACCGATTATGGCGCAGTAAATATAAAGACTTTGCTTTAAATTCGCAGCAAAAAGATATTTTACTGCGTTGCATGCCCATCTATAAAAAAATGACCGATGCCGACAGAGAAAAGTTAGAGCGACACATAACGTGGTTTTTAAATGAAAAACGCTTCGTCGGTTGTGATGGCTTAAAGTTAACGTCTGCAATGAAGTTAATTGTTGCCGCCGATGCGTGTGTATTAGTACTTAATAAACCGTGGCCGTTATATAAAAATGTAAAAGAAATTTTATTATACCCAAGTGCTTATTATGCTCCGCAATCAACTCGCGATAGTGCAGGACTTGTGAGTTACCACAATACGGTAAGATTAGGTGAGTCTTGGCCTGGCGGCACACTCGTTTTAAGTTGGCATGATGTGCTTGAAGGTAATCGCTTGCCAAGTGATGGACATAATTTAGTTTTTCATGAATTTGCGCATCAACTCGATCAAGAAACAGGAAAAACAACAGGCACGCCACTTTTAAAAAGCTCAGCAGATTACAAAGAGTGGGGCCAAGTATTTAGCCGCGCGTTTACGCAGTTGAAAAGTCATGTTGCTTATAGCATGCCACACGTTATTCACAGCTATGGTGCAACTAATGAAGCCGAATTTTTTGCTGTTATCACCGAAACCTTCCTCGAAAAACCCGCAGAGCTGCGCCGATACGATCCTGAAATTTATAGTATGCTCGTTAATTACTATCAATTTGACCCTATAGTTTGGCATTAAACTTATATAAACCGCGCTTTATCATATAACACTGGCAAGTTGTGCTTGTTTTTGTTGCAATTGTGTAAAATAGTTTTACAGCAACAAAAACAAGCGAGAAACGCATGAAAAAAATGCTTCATACAGTATTGGCATTGTCGGTGTCATTAGCGATAGGGCAAGTGAATGCCGCCGAAAAAGACGAACAAAAATGGCAAGTAGATTCACCTAAGGGGCAATTTGTTGACGCTGCAATTAGCGTTGAGCAAGGCACATGGATGAATATAGATATTAGCCCTGATGGTAAAACCGTGGTGTTTGACTTACTTGGCGATATTTACACTATGCCAATGAGTGGTGGTACAGCTACAAAGCTCACCTCTGATATTGCATGGCAAATGCAACCACGCTTTAGTCCTAACGGCAAAAGTATTGCGTTTACCTCCGACCAAGGTGGTGGCGATAACATTTGGATAATGGACTTAAATGGCGAAAATCAACACGCTGTTACCGATGAAACCTTTAGATTACTAAATAGCCCTGCATGGAGTCCTGATGGCGACTACTTAGTTGCGCGTAAACACTTTACAGCTAGCCGCTCATTAGGTGCCGGTGAAGTGTGGTTGTATCATAAAGCGGGTGGCAAGGGTGTGCAGCTTACAAAACGCGAGAACGATCAAAAAGATTTAGGTGAGCCAATGTTTTCACCTGATGGTCGTTATGTATACTTCTCGCATGATGCAACACCCGGTAAAACCTTTCATTATTCAAAGGATTCTGTAGCGGGCATTTATAAAATTAAGCGCTACGACCGTGAAACGGGTGAAATTGATACCATAATCGATACGATGGGCGGTGCTATTAGGCCTACACCGTCACCTGATGGTAAAAAACTGGCGTATATAAAGCGTGATGATTTTCAAACTAGTCTTTATTTATATGACTTAACCAGCGGTGAGCACACTAAGCTTTACGATAAGCTTGAGCGAGATATGCAAGAAACCTGGGCTATTCATGGTGTATACCCAACCATTGCATGGACACCCGATAATGAAGAACTGGTATTTTGGGCTGGTGGCACAATTCACAAGCTAGATGTTGCAGACAAATCTGTTAAAACCATACCTTTTAAAGTGCAAACAAGTAAAAAAATTCAAAAAGCAGTGCGATTTACACAAAACTTAGATACCGACGAGTTTGATGTAAAAATGCTGCGTAATGTGCAAGTAAGCCCAGATGGCGAAACAGCAATTTTTGAAGCGCTTGGACATATTTATAAACGTGATTTAGAGTCAGGTAAAATTAAGCGTTTAACAAAGCAAACTGATCATTACGAATTATTTCCACAGTACTCTCGCGATGGTAAAAAAATAGTTTACACCACATGGGATGATAACAAACAAGGGTCTGTAAGAGTGGTTTCTGCGCGTAGTGGTCGTGGCGATACAATTACTAAAGAGCCCGGGAAATATGTAGAGCCTACGTTTAGCCCAGATGGTAAAACGGTTCTTTATCGTAAAGCCACTGGCGGCAGTATTTTAAACCCTAAGTGGTCACTTAATCCGGGGGTTTATAGCGTAAGCGCTAAAGGCGGTAAAAGTGAGCTTATTTCAAAAAGTGGTTATCAACCACAATTTGGAGATGCAAACGATCGTGTTTTCATTATGAGTCCTTGGCCAAAACCAACGTTAAGTGTAGTAGAGCTTGAAAGTAAAAAAGTTAGCAAACTATACGAGTCAGAGCATGCGACAGAATTTAGAGTATCACCAGATGGCAAATATTTAGCGTTTGCAGAGCGATTTAAAGTATTTGTAACCCCGTTTGTACAAAGTGGTAAAACAATTAATATTGGGCCTAAAGACAGTCAATTTCCAATAGAGCAGTTATCGGTACGTGCTGGTGAAAACATTAGCTGGAGTGCTAAGAGCAACAAACTTTATTGGACATTAGGGCCTGAGCTTTATCATGCAAGCCTTGAGGGGATGTTTGCCATTAACAAAGCCGAAGATGCCGACTTTAAAGTGAAAAGTGGCGATAATATCGGTTTCAGTAAAAAAATGGCAGAGCCTAAAGGCATGATTGCGCTCACTGGTGCAAAAATTATAACGATGGACGGCGAAAAGGTTATTGAAAATGGTGTAATTATCACTGATGGCAAGCATATTAAAGCAATTGGTACAGCCAGCGAGATAAGCATCCCTAAAGGTGCTGAGGTTATTGATGTAACAGGTAAAACTATTATGCCTGGTATTGTTGATGCTCATGCACATGGCTCGCAAGCAAGTGACGAAATTATACCTGAGCAAAACTGGAAAAACTTTGCTGGTTTAGCGCTGGGTGTAACTACAATTCACGATCCATCAAACGATACCTCAGAAATATTTACCGCAAGCGAAATGCAAAAGGCAGGCATGATTGTTGGCCCGCGTATTTTCTCAACCGGTACTATTTTATATGGCGCAAATATGCCAGGTTATACGTCGCATATTGACTCGTTAGACGATGCAAAGTTTCATTTAGAGCGCCTTAAAAAAGTAGGGGCGTTTAGTGTTAAATCGTATAACCAGCCTCGCCGTGAGCAGCGCCAACAAGTTATTGAAGCAGGCCGGATGCTTGAAATGATGGTTGTCCCTGAAGGCGGCTCATTATTACAACATAACTTAAGTATGATTGTAGATGGACACACAGGTATTGAGCATTCAATCCCTGTAGAGCACATATACGACGATATAAAGCAGTTATGGTCGCAAAGTGATGTTGGTTATACACCAACACTTGTAGTGGCTTATGGTGGCATTTGGGGTGAAAATTACTGGTATGATAAAACTGATGTGTGGAATCATCCGCGTTTAAGTAAATTTGTGCCAAAAAATCAATTATTACCACGCTCTATGCGCCGCATTAAAGCGCCCGATCATCACTATAATCACTTTAATAACGCACGCGTTGCTGCTGAGCTGCAAGACCTAGGTGTATTAGTTAACTTAGGTGCTCACGGTCAGCGTGAAGGCTTAGGTGCACACTGGGAGATGTGGATGTTTGCACAAGGCGGAATGACACCGCTTGAGGCAATACGTGCATCGACACTCGATCCGGCTAAGTATTTAGGGCTTGATAAAAACGTAGGCTCGCTTGAAGTGGGTAAACTGGCTGATTTAATGGTTATAGATGGCGATCCGCTTAAAAATATTCGAGATTCGGATAAAGTAGATTACACCATGATCAATGGTCGATTATTCAATGCAGAGACAATGAATGAAGTGGGTAAAAAAGAGCGCGAACCACTTTATTTTGAAAAACTGTAATTTATTTTGATCTTTTGGAAGCGGCTATTAGCCGCTTTTTTTAGCTTTGTGTTATGTGTTTTAGCAAAGTAATACTTGGCATAACGAGAGATTGGTTATGCATTACACGTGCTTGGCATATTAATCCCTCTTTGAGAGTAAGTAAGGTATGTGCAATTTCTAGCGCTTTAACTTTATTATTTTTGAGTTCGGGTGTAGCAAGTAATGCAGTTAAAATGATGTCTAATATGGTTTGTTTATGTTGCATACATTGCTTTGCTATAGGGTGTTGAGCATTAGGATACTCTGCTGCAGCATTTATAAAAAAACAGCCATTGAAATGCCCAAGCTTTGGTACTTGGTTGGCAAACCATAGTTTTAACCCAGCAAATAACGAAATAGCGACTTCAATAGCTAGTGGTTTATTGCAGATCTCTTCAAACCAGCTATTAAACTGTGTATCTCTTTTGGTTAAGCACGCGCAAATTAACTCATCTTTACTGGCAAAATGATTATAAAGTGTTTTTTTTGCCACGTTAGATTCTGCTAAAATTTCATTAATGCCAACAGCATGTAAGCCTTTGGTGTAAAACAAAGTAAGTGCCGTATTTACAATATGTTCTTGTTTAGTCATTTAGTCTCCTCAAAAACAAAGGTTGACACAAGTAGACTGACTTGTCTACTCTGTGCATGTAGACAAGTCGGTCTACTTTTGATGTAAGAGATTAAAATGAATTTAAGTGATATCAAATTAGCCTGTGTTGCCGGTGTTTTTTCAGCGCTTGTGCTTGGATTTCTAGCGTGGTTGAACAACATGGGTGATTATGGGATATGGTTAATGGCACCCTTTGGTGCAACAGCAGTACTTGTATTTGGTATTCCAAATAGCCCATTAGCACAGCCAAAAAATGTGATTTTTGGTCATCTTTTAACTGCATTTGTGGGTATCGTTTTTGTAACTTATGTTGGCGATGGCAGTGCATCAATTGCATTGGCTGTTGGTATTGCAATTACACTAATGATGCTCACTAAAACAGTACATCCGGCGGCAGGTGCTAATCCTATTCTGATTATTGCATCAGGGCAGAGTTGGGACTTTTTGATTATGCCTGTATTAGCCGGGACTATGTTTATTGTTATTTGTGGCTTTGCTGCAAAATGGTTACTGGCTTTCTCGGTAAATAGTAGGCATAAAAAAACCGCTTAACGCGGTTTCTTTTAAAAATCATAAATGTTGATTAAACAACACCGCGCGGTAAGCGACAATCATGATCTTTACGAGCTAAAATTACAATCCAAAGCTCTTCCGCTGTGTAGCCTTCTTCATTTTCGGTAACAACAGTGAATGGGGCTTTTTTCTGTGCTTTTACAGGCGCAGCCGCTTTGGTTTTAGTTTTTTTAGCAGGCGCTTTGGGTGTCGTTTTACCAGAGCTTAATTCTTCAGTTAGCTCTACTAAATCAGCTAGGCGTAAGTTTTTACCGCCATCGATGCTGTACCAGCCAGGTTTAGTTGTGATTTCAGGTTTTTTACCATTGGCAGCTTCGTACGCTGATTCAAAGGCAGATAACACTTCTGTTTTGTCTAGTTTGCTCATCAGAGACCCTATACGTTGTGAACACAGATAAAGAAGACGTATTTATACCTATTTTAAAACAGTTTTTCAATTTTTTGCGATTTTCCTTCCATTTTAAACCTATAAACGCCAAAATTTGCACAAAATTCAGTGCAAAGTAAGGTAAGTTATATGCAACGTAGAGAATTTAACCAACTCCTAAATGACATTTTAAAGCCTCATTTAATTAAAGACTTTTGCCCAAATGGCTTACAAGTTGAAGGTAAAAATGAAATTAAAAAAATTGTGACGGGTGTAACCGCGAGTCAAGCATTAATAGATGCTGCTATAGAGCAACAAGCAGATGCTATTTTGGTTCACCATGGTTTTTTTTGGAAGGGGGAATCCCAACCTATAACGGGAATGAAAAAGCGTCGTATAGGCGCGCTACTAGCTAATGATATTAATTTATTTGGCTATCACTTACCACTCGATATTCACCCGGCAATAGGCAATAACGCGCAACTGGCAAAGTTATTAGATATTGAAATAGAGGCTGGGCTTGAGCCAGTTACAAATAGCGTAGCAATGAAAGGACGTTTAAAAACTCCTCTAAATGGTGAAGATTTTGCAAATAAAATAGCAAAAGTACTTAATCGGGCCCCACTCACAAGCTTAGTACGCTCAGCTAAAATTGAAACTATTGCACTGTGCACCGGTGGAGGGCAAGGGTATATTGATTTAGCTGCAGAGCAAGGTATTGACGCGTATTTAACCGGTGAGGCATCAGAGCAAACAATTCATAGCTCTCGTGAGCAAAATATTGATTTTTTTGCAGCAGGGCATCATGCAACAGAGCGCTATGGTGTAAAAGCTTTGGGTGAGTTATTAGTGCAAGAGCATGGTTTTGAGGTGATATTTATAGATATAGATAACCCAGTTTAACTAGGCTATCTATTAGCTAACCTGAACTTTGGTTGAAATAGATTTTATTGTCCAGAGTTCAGGTTAGGATTATATAAGTTACAGCGCCTCTGGATCTATCCAGCGGCGCAAACTTATCCATGTATTTCCTACTACTTCGTGACTATATTGCGTAACCACAAGTAAGGCTTGAGCATTTGGAATAAACTGCTTGCTCCACGGCAGCGCTGCAAAATTATGGTAATCAGTGGCTGCGGTTATGACTTTAATGCCTTGAGCATTAAATAAGTCTTTGGCACGGGGCATGTGCAGTACAGATGTTACTAGTGCAACTTTAAAGTCGACTAATTTTGATGCGAGTAACTTAGCTTCTTCACCGGTATCCATTGCTTTTGGGTTTTGGAATATACGGCTTTTATTAATTCCTAAACTCACCGCTGTTTGATACATAAGCCCGCTATTAGTGGTATTTTGATAGCCCCCGCCTGAAACTATAAGCTCTGCATTAGGGTAGTACTTGGCAAGTTTTACACCTTCGACTAAGCGCGTTAGCGCACAATTACCTAATTGATTATTTGAACTTAAAGCCGAATTTGGGTTTATGTCGCAACCTAGCACGACTATTTTGTCTATTTTAGGGTGCTTTAGGGCATTAAATGCAAGCGACGCAGGTTCATTATTTTGGATAATTAAATTGGCGATAAAGGGTGTACTCAATACAAGTAATACAATTAAGCTTAAAGTAGATAAGAAGAGAGCTGATTTACGGCCTTTAAATGCGAGTAGGAGCATTAGACACGCAAATAAACCAAATAGAGGTAGTGGCATAAGTAAACCACCAATCATTTTTTTAATAACAAACATAATAAGCAACATAAAAACAAGAGTATTGCTTTATGTTACTCATTAGATTGAGATTTATCGACCGTTATTTAGCTTACAGGTATTTAAAAAATGGCGATAAACAGGGTTATCTTTCATATCTTTTTTCATTGCTAAGTACATCGGCCGAGTAAGCCCAAGCGCACCTAGCGGGATGGACTTTATTAAACCTTGGCTTTCATAAGGGGTAACTAGCCAATCAGGTAATGCAGCAACACCCATACCAGCACTCACTAATTGAAAAATAAGGAGTCCTTGATCAACTGTTTTTAAGGTGCCATCGAAACGTGCATTTTGAATAAAGTATTTAAAAATATCTTGGCGTTCGCGCGGGATAGGGTATGAAATAATGGTTTCGTTTTTCAAATCAAGCGCTGTTACATATGCTTTTTTAGCAAGTTCATGATCAGGCGCCACAATAAGCTTCAGTTTAAAATCAAACAAGTGCGCGTATTCTAATGTGTCGGGTTCACGTATATCAGACGTCAAAACTAAGTCGAGTTCATCGTTCAGTAGGTCAGGAATAGCGTCATAACTAAAACCACGCTCGTAATCAATTTTTATATCAGGCCAAAAGTTATTAAATTCTTTGATCGTAGGCAATAACCAATGAAAACATGCATGGCATTCCACACTTAAACGCAGTTGAGAAATAGGCTGGTTTAAGCTTTCTTTTAAACGGCATTTAGTCGCTTCCATTTTTGGTAATATTTCGTGAGCTAACTCAAGTAATAACATTCCTTGGGGCGTGAAGCGGACTGGCTGAGTTTTACGTTCGAATAATTGGCAATCTAATTTATTCTCTAAATCTTTGATTTGATGAGATAAAGCAGACTGTGTTAAAAATAATTCTCGTGCTGTATTAACCAAAGATCCTGTTTCTTTTAGGGTTGCTATGGTTTTTAAATGTTTAATACCAATCATCTTTAAAAATTCTCATGGAAAAAGTGAGTTTAGCTCAGATTAATTACATACTACGCCTATATAAAAAACGTTTCAACGTCTAGATGGCTAAAGTTTTGCTGTTTATTGTCATAAATTTATTAAAAATTTAAATTTCTAATGATAGAAGTCATTTAATACTGACTTTACAAGTTTTATATGAGTTTGCTTCATGTTGAATCAAAGGAAGGAAAAATATTATATATTTTAACTGGACGTAATTTTTAGCGTCGAAAATAACTGCTCGAGATAGATTTATTATCCATAGTTCAGGTTATCTAAGGATGATTTAATCGTGGTGTGAAGTGTATAGTGAGCTCGATAACTACTTCTGCGTTACTTTAGAGGCTTACATCCATGTAAGAATAAGTAAAACCGATTAACAAAGAGTAAAATCGGCTATATTATAGGGGGTTATTTATTAATAATATGGCTTCGTTTGCGCTGACAGGTTTTGATTTCAAAAATCCTTGCCCAAAATCGCATTGCGTCGATTGTAATATAGTTAGTTGTTCTACAGTCTCTATCCCTTCAGCTACGACAGCAAATTTTAATGATTGCGCCAGAGATAAAATAGCCTCAACCAACGGGTTAGTTGAATCTTGAAGGTGGTCAATAAAACTCTTATCAATTTTTAAAACATGAATCGGAAGTTGATGTAAATAGCCTAATGCAGAGTATCCAGTGCCAAAATCATCTAAACAGAGCTTAACTTTTAGAGGGGATAGGCCTTCTATAATTTGCGTTGCTAGATCTAAATTCTCTATTAAACCTGATTCTGTAATTTCTAGGCATAAAGAACCCAAAGGCAATTGATATTTGTTGTAAATAGCATGAATTTGCGCAACAAAATCAAGACTAGCAAAATGCCGAGATGATACATTAACTGTAATTTTTAAGAATCGATGACCTTGCTGGTGCCAGTCTGAAATTTGTTGGGCAGCTAAATCGAGCAAGTGCAAATCAAGGTTTATAATCTGCCCAGTGGTTTCAGCAATAGGAATAAAGTCATTCGGTGAAACAAAGCCTTTTTTAGGGTGATGCCAACGAACTAAGGCTTCAAAACCAATGACTTCACTTTCAGCGATGGTAAAAATTGGTTGAAAATAGAGTTCAAATTCGTTGTGCTCAATACCGTGTTGCAAATCGTTTTCGATATCAGCATGAGTCTTGAGCTTTTTACGCATGGTATTATTAAAAAACTTAACTTGCCCACGACCTGTCGATTTAGCCTCGTACATAGCAGCGTCAGCTTGTTGAAGTAATATATAAGCTTTATCATTTATATTATCACTATATGCAATACCGATACTGGTTGAAGCTTGTAATAAATGACCATCAACATCGATTGGTTTTGAAAGTACAGTTTGAATCCGTTTAAGCGCTTCGTTGACTTGGTTCCGATGCGTAATATTTTCCATGAAAATAGCAAACTCATCGCCACCTAAACGGGCAAAGGTATCGGTATTACGAACGGTGGCTTTAATTAATTCACATATTCGAATTAAGAAGTGGTCACCAACTTCATGGCCTAGAGAATCATTAATACTCTTAAATCGGTCAAAATCTAAATATAACAACGCATGGCTGGTGCCTTTTTTGGCACGTGTTAGTCTTAATATAGCGTGCTTCGCACGTTCTATTAATAGTGAACGATTAGCTAGTCCAGTTAATTCATCGTGTAAAGCACGGTGCTCAAGCTCCTGGCGAGCAAGTTGCCTATCTATTGCCATGCTAATTTGACGGCTCACGTACGTTAATAATGAGCTGTCATGCTCACTGTAATGTAAAGACTTATCATAACTTTGAACAACAATAACACCACTGATACGTTCATTTGCTTTAAATGGTACGCCCAACCAAGACTCGGATTGTCGGCCTATCATTTTGAAGTGGCCATCTGCTATTTGTTGTTTGTAATCTTTTTTTGTAAAAAGTAATGGCTGATCTTTTTGTAGTAAATAATATGAGGCAGTGTCTTTAAGTTGCTCTTTTGAAAATTTTTGATGGGTGCTTGTTTGAATACCCTCTTCAACAATGTAGACAATGTCGAGTATATCTACTTGTTTATCGTAAAGTGCAATAAAAAAATTATCTGCACGTAACAAGCTATTAATTATAGCGTGAAGAGATTCAAAAAAAGTATCTAGGTCACTGGCTTTATAAGTTAAGTTAGCTATTTGCAAAAGACTATTTTCAAGCTTTTGCGCATTATTTAATTGCTCAACAGTTTGTTGTAAATTATTGACTGTATTAACTTGGTTTATTTTGGCACTAAGTAAATGTGCGACAGTGGTGAGTATTTCAAGATGCGCATTAGTAAAATAGTTCTTAATGGGATGTTCACAATCAATTACCCCTAAAATTTGCTCTTTATATATAAGAGGAACACATAATTCTGACTGAGCAGGGCGTTCATCTGCTATATAGCGGCTATCAGTACTTACATCACCAAGCATCACTGCTTCACCGGTGCGTGCAACAAAGCCCGAAATTCCCTCACTAAACTGTATTACCTTTCGTTGCGCTCTATATTTGTAGCGTTGATGGGGGATCCCCATAGATGCAACTTGGTTTAATATAGAAGCTGAGTCATCGGCAAGGTAAATAACACAATCAACAAAGCCAAGTCTATTAACGACTTGAGTTGTTACGTATTCTAGTAACTCTTCTAGAGTATCAAGCTGTAATAAACTAGATGAAAACTGATTAATGATACTAAGCTGTTCAGTTTTTATTTCCAGAGCTTCATTGGTATCGACTTTGTTCGACATAGGCAGCTAATTTTATTCTTTATATTTATAAACACAGCAACTAAGTTAACGTAAACTTTATCTTTCTACAAAATAAAACGATGAATGCTTTTTATGAGCTGTAAAGTTTTATTTAATAGTAGAGCTGACTCCATTATTTTTAATAAGGTCTTTACTCGAAAACCTCCTATGCCTATGATCGGATAAATTCAGCCGTGGAATAAAAAAATGATTAGTAAAACTAAAGATGCAATCACAACACTCACTATAACTCGACCAGATGACTGGCATGTACACTTACGTGATGGCGATCAGCTAAAAGATACCGTTCGCGATATTAGTCGTTATATGGGTCGTGCGATTATTATGCCTAACTTGGTTCCTCCGGCAACATGTACTGATACAGCACTTGAATACCGTGCACGTATTATGGCGGCAGGTCCTCAAGGTGATTTTGAGCCATTAATGGTTTTGTATCTTACTGATAAAACAACACCTGAAGAAATTAAAAAAGCTAAAGAAACAGGTAAAATAGTTGCGGCTAAACTTTACCCAGCAGGCGCTACAACAAATTCTGACTCTGGTGTGACTTCCGTTAAAAATATTTACTCAGTACTAAAAGCAATGCAAGAAGTGGGGATGCTTTTATTGGTTCACGGTGAAGTTACTGATTCGTCGATAGATATTTTTGATCGAGAAAAGGTATTTTTAGATACAATTTTAGGTGATGTTGTTAGCGATTTCCCTGAACTTAAAATTGTACTAGAGCATATTACAACGAAAGATGCGGTAGAGTTCGTAGTAAATGCACCGGATAATGTAGCGGCTACTATTACAGCTCATCATTTACTTTATAATCGTAATCATATGTTAGCAGGGGGGATACGTCCCCATTATTACTGTTTACCAATATTAAAACGTAATACACACCAACAAGCATTAATGGCTGCAGCAATAAGTGGCAATAAAAAATTCTTTTTAGGAACTGATTCGGCTCCGCATTATAAAGACAAAAAAGAAGCTGCTTGCGGTTGTGCTGGGGCATACACAGCTCACGCTGCGATTGAATTATACGCCGAGGCATTTGAAGAAGCTGGTGCACTGGATAAATTAGAAGGTTTTGCTAGTCACTTTGGTCCTGATTTTTATGGTGTTATGCGTAATCAAGATACAATATCACTACAAAGAAATCCTTGGAGAGTTCCCGCTAGCTATTCGCTAGGTGATTCGCAAGTTGTTCCCATTAAAGCCGAAGACATGATTGAATGGGAAGTGAGTTAATCATTCAGTAAATCAGCTTAAACTTTATAAATTATTATGTGATTTTTACTTGCGCTGATCATTGTACAATTTTTGTTTTGATCAAATATTTCGCATTTAAAATACGCGACTGATTCTAAAAAGAGTAACCGAATAGTATTTTTTTGTATTAAAATTAGCCGTTTAGACATTATTTAATAAAAAAATATATTTTTAATAAATAATGTCTAATTAATAGAGCGAAATAAAAAATAATGTGTTAATCTTAACTTGCTTTGAGTTTTTGCGTATTGAATTTACGGATATTGTGCTGCGTTTAAGGTTACCGGTTAGGTTATTACTTCTTCCTGTACTATACCTCCATTTTGTGGGCATTGACTCGGGGAGGATATTGCCATAATAATATGGCTGAATTTTAATTATTGACTTACAGGAAAATTTAGTATGTCGGTTACTGGTAAAGTAAAGTTTTTCAACGAAGCTAAAGGCTTTGGTTTCATTGAACAAGAAAATGGTCCTGACGTGTTTGTACATTTCAGCGCAATCACTGGTTCTGGTTTTCGCACTCTTAGCGAAGGTCAAGCAGTGACATTCAGCATCAAGCAAGGTCAAAAAGGCCCTGAAGCTGAGAACGTAGAAGCAGCATAATTTATTATGTGAACCTTCGTTCAACGTGGTGAAACAGTTATCTGTTTCACCATAATTCCTTTGTTAATACTATTAAATCTTCCTCACTATCTCCTATAAAGCTATCAATTATTACACTGCATACTTAAATTAATTAATTTTAAAGCGCTGACATTTGCTAAATGCATCTTTATTGTTCAATTAGCAATATTCTTTGAGCATTTGGTTGATCAAGTCGTCAAGCGAAATACCACGTGTATTAAATACCACGTGTATTAAATGACAGGATTATCTTTTTGCTATTAAAGTTTATTATTTTTCTGAGTTAAATTTTATTCTTAGAGATTTTTTTGCGACACGATTTTTTATCTAATGCTCTCGTTAGTGGCTAAAGCCTTACATTCCTTATAGTCATATCGATCTACATAAGCACTTTATCAATTCAACGAATAAAATAACCATTTAACCTATTTGAAGTTTATTCTTTTTGTCGACACGATTTTCTTATATCAAAATAGAACACTTAATTAAGCGAATTGCTATTATGCAATTTTCTTGGCGTTAAATTGACCCCATTTCTAAGCAGACTTTTATCATAAATCGAACAAGTAAAGCTTCATGTCCTACTTTCAGCCCTTATCTATTTATACAACAAAGAGTCAATTACCTCTAGCAAGACCCTTTGAATAGAATGTATTTGGCATTTATGCATTGTTATCGCCTTTATGAGCATAACGGCACTACAGTAAGCATTGCTGTGTGTGATTGGGCTACGATATTAAAATTAAAAAATTAAACTTCAACAGCTTTTAGTTATTATAAGACTACCTTAAAGCATAGTAGCGAGCTATGTAACGAGGTGAAATGATATAGTTTTCACAGAGCCTACCATAAAAATTGTAATTGAATTAAATAGATCATATTCAAGATAGGTGACTAACGTTGATTGTAGTAACAACTTCAAGCTGCTCAGATTGGAGTATAGTATTTCATTGAAAGCTTGTTCCTAAAATTAGCCATCCCTGATACATGCCCAGCAAAAGATAAATTCAAATATTTGGACAACTTCTGAGAGTAATAAATTAATAACTAATTGCACACTGTGCATCATTTGGTTTGTAACCAACCACTTTACTCTCCATTAATATTGGGTAATGGAAATATTAATATGCGATATTCGAAGTGAATATTAATTCAATATAAAGGCATTTTGTGATGTTTTCTTGTGCGATAAACGGTTTGTTTTTTCAGATGAAGCGTTTAAAACCAGTTAAAAAGGCATAAAGTTGGCCAAAAAAAAACTTATATGAGAAATAAGTATATTTTTTTTTGTTTTTTTTCAGGGCGAATTCATTTTCAATTGAATGTTGCATTTTTGTTGTTTTTATAAGGGCGACACCCAATAAACATACCCCTTAAAAGGCTTTGATAGAAATATTAAGAATAAGACTGGTTACAATATTGTTAACATTTGGTATGCAGTCCTTTAGTGTAAGCTTTGAACCGGCTATTTATTTACTGAGATAAGCAAACATCAAGTTGACAGCGCTTATTGCATTTAGCATTATTGGAAGGTTGATATCTATTAAAAGATATCAGGGTTGTCTTCCTTATGGGTTGATAATTAAATTATAAAAGTAACATTACTTAATTGGTTGGGAACTATGTCTGTTAAAATCAGAAAGAGTCTTGTAGCAACTGCGTTGGTTGGCGCATTTGCATTTGCAAGCAGCAATGTGATTGCAGATCCTTTGAATGACGTGCAAAAAGCAGGTCAACAAATTCAAAAGGCTGCTGTTAAGTCTCAAACTAAAATTGACAATGTATATGGTCAAACTCAAGAGCTAATCGCTGAGTACCGTAGCATCGTTGATGAGACTGAACTTATGAAAGTGTATAACGATCATGTATCACGCTTGGTTGATAGCCAAAATGCGTCTATTGAATCGTTTGATCGTCAAATCGCTACTATTGATAACACTAAACAAAACGTTGTGCCTTTGATGTATCGCATGATCGATACGCTTGAGCAATTCATCAAAGCGGACGTTCCATTTAATCTTGAAACGCGTTTAGGACGTGTTGAAAGACTACGTGAAATCATGGTTTCTGCGTCTGTAACGACGTCTGAAAAATTCCGTCAAGTACTTGAAGCTTACACTATTGAAACAGCATACAGTTCACTTGTATCTGCTTCACAAGGTACATTAGAAGTTGATGGTAAGAGCATTAACGTTGATATCGGTCAATTAGGTCGTATCACGTACGTTGCTCAATCTTTTGACTTGAAACATGCTTGGGTGTGGGATAACAACACTAAACAGTGGAAAGAATTAGGTGAAGAATACCTAAAACCTGTTAAAGAAGTTATTCGTATGGC
Organism: Pseudoalteromonas sp. S3431; assembly: GCF_000690035.1. Classification (NCBI taxonomy): domain Bacteria; kingdom Pseudomonadati; phylum Pseudomonadota; class Gammaproteobacteria; order Alteromonadales; family Pseudoalteromonadaceae; genus Pseudoalteromonas; species Pseudoalteromonas sp. S3431. Next base: position 96,029 of record NZ_JJNY01000001.1, on the reverse strand, counting down.
GCGTAAGCAAGCGACATTAGAACTTGTTAAACTACCTATCTTTGGCGCGGAGTAATCAATAATGAAGAAACTATTTAAAGGTTTTGCTGTTGCAGCAGTACTAACTGTTTCTGCAGGTACCGCGCTTAATGCACATGCAAATACTGGAGCTCTAGATAAAATCCTTGAGCAAGTAAAGCAAGAGCGTATCTCTGAAGGTAAAATTAATAAGCAACGTGAGCAAGAGTTCTTATCTGAACGTGCTGACAAGCAATCATTACTTAACAAAGCTAAAAGCCAACTTGCTTCTGAAAAAGCACGTGGCGTTAGTTTAGCTAAGCAATATGCACAAAATGAAAATACTTTAGCAGAGAAAGAGCAAGCTCTTCAAAGTGCACAAGGTACTTTAGGTGAAATGTTTGGTGTTGTACGTCGTGCAGCTCAAGACGCTATCGGTTCGATCGAAGCATCACTTGTTAGTGCTGAAAAGCCAGGTCGTGCTGAAATATTACGTTCATTAGCTGCTGCTAAAGAACTTCCAACTGTTCGTGAATTAGAAGAACTTTGGATTTCACTACAAACAGAAATGACTGAATCAGCTAAAGTTTCAACATTCGAAACTGAAGTTGCTGGCCTTGATGGTAACCCGTCAATGAAGAAAGTAACGCGTATCGGTAACTTTAACTTAGTTACAGACGATGGTTACTTAATTTATTCACCAGAGACTAAGTCTATCCAGCCTCTAGGTAAACAACCAGATGGTTACATTCTAGACGGTATCACAGCGCTTGAAAATACATCTCCAGATAACTACGCTGGTGTTTATATTGACCCGACTCGTGGTGCTATCTTACGTATCAATACTCAAAAAGCGACCCTTATGGAATACTTCCATCAAGGTGGCGTAGTTGGTTATATCATCACAGCCTTACTAGGCCTAGGTATGCTAATTACTCTAATTCGCTTTGTTGACCTTACGCTTACTACTAGTAAGATTAAGAGCCAACTTAAAAATGTTGCTACACCGAATACAAATAACCCACTGGGTCGTATTCTTAAAGTGTACCATGACAACAAGAACCAAGATGTTGAAAACCTTGAGCTTAAACTTGATGAAGCGATTCTACGTGAAACGCCACGCATCGAAGCTGGTATCAATATAATCAAGATTCTTGCTGCAATCGCACCATTACTAGGTCTACTAGGTACTGTAATCGGTATGATCTTAACGTTCCAAACAATCACATTGTTCGGTACGGGTGATCCGAAGATCATGGCAGGTAACATCTCTCTAGCACTTGTAACTACAGCGCTAGGTCTAATTGCTGCATTACCACTAATTCTACTTCATGCTCTAGTAGCTGGTCGTAGTAAGTCGGTATTACACATCCTTGATGAGCAAAGCGCGGGTATCGTTGCTACTCACGCGGAGAAGGAGAAAGCCTAATGCTAGTCCTGATGGAGATATGGGAATCTATCAGGGATTTTGTTGGCACAGGCGGCCAGGTTTTATACGTGGTCGCGATAGCACTCTTTCTGATGTGGGTTTTAATGATTGAGCGCTATTGGTTCTTACTTGCAGAGTTTCCTCGCACAGCGAAAGAAATTGTAGCAAAGTGGGATGCCCGCCAAGACACTACGTCTTGGTACGCACACAGAATCCGTGAAGCATGGATTTCTGAAGCGTCTGAAAAATTAGATCAGCGTATGTTGTTGATTAAGACATTAGTAGCTGTTTGTCCTTTAATAGGCTTACTTGGTACTGTTACTGGTATGATCTCGGTTTTCGAAACCATGGCCAACCAGGGTACAGGTAACGCACGATTAATGGCATCAGGTATTTCAATGGCAACAATCCCGACAATGGCTGGAATGGTTGCGGCACTATCTGGAGTATTTTTTAGCTCACGTCTTGAGACAAAAGCTAAAATGGTGAAAGCCAAACTTATTGATAGTATGCCTCATCACTAGAGAGAGAATTAAATATGGCACGTAAACAACGTTTTCGTGAAGAAGAAGAAGCAGCGGTTGATATGACGCCAATGCTTGACATCGTATTTATCATGCTTATTTTCTTTATCGTAACTACATCGTTCGTTAAAGAGGCTGGTATCGAGGTCAATAAACCTAAAGCGGCCCAAGCTACTAAGCAAAAAAATGCTAACATTTTTATTGCTATCCGTAGTAACGGCGAAATCTGGATTGATAAACAGCAGGTTGATGTTGAACGTATTTCAGCAAAAATCGAAAGTTTATTAGCAGAACAACCTACTGAAGTTGTAATTTTGCAAGCTGATAAAGAAGCAAAACATGGCGTAGTGGTTAAAGTTATGGACCAGATTAAAGCGACGGGTGATAACCTGAGAATTTCAATAGCTGGAGATCAGTAATGATTCGTTTTCTGTTTTCACTGATTGCAGGTGGGGCAGTTACTTTCGGCTTGTTCTACTTCATGGCTTTCCTCATCTCTGGTGGGGCTGACCGTAATACGGAACAAAAAGAGCAGATCATAGTCGAAATAATGACGAATCCGCCTGAATCTAAGGTGCAGGAGAGGAAGCGTGTACCGCCTCCGCCTCCTCCGCCACCAAAGCAGCCGCCTAAACCGCAGCCGCCGCAGCCGGAAAATAACAGTCCAACACCTGGTGCTATGTCATTTAATATGGGAAGCATTGATGTTGGTAGTTCGGCAGGTGGACTAAGTGGTCCTGGTGCATTTGGACGTGATGGTGATGCGACACCTATCGTTCGTATAGAACCAAAATATCCAACGCAAGCAGCGCGTGATGGTAAAGAAGGTTGGGTTCAACTTTCGTTCACAATTGATGAGTTAGGTGGAGTGACTGACGTTGAAGTAATTGACGCCGATCCAAAACGTATCTTTGACCGTGAAGCTAAGCGCGCATTGCGTAAGTGGAAGTACCGTCCTAAGATCATTGACGGAAAACCTCAAATACAACCGGGTTTACAAGTTCAATTAGACTTTAAACTTAACCAAGGCAATTAAGGAGGCGAGTAATGAGAAATTTTTCTAAAGTAACTGCTCTTGCGATTCTTATGTCTGTGTCGGGTGCTACTTTAAGTGCATCTGTTTTAGCAGCGCCGGATTACGCAAAAATTGAAGAGCGTAAAAAAGCAAAAACTAAAATCATGGGCGAGCGTACTGGTAAAAAAGTAATTAAAGCATTTGATTTGTACAACGAAGAAAAAGTTGATGAAGCAATTGTTTTGCTTAGAGAAATTGAGCCTTCGAATGACTTTGATAAAGCGACCGTAAATCGTTACCTAGGTAGCATGTACGCTCAAAAAGAAAAGTATGACGAAGCGATCAAGTACTCTAAGCAAGCTGTTGCACCTGATGTTTTAAACTTTGCTGATCAAGAACAAACTCTTAAGTTGTTAGGTGACTTATACGCTGGTACAGAAAAGTTCCAAGAAGCTAAGAAAGCATATGTAGCTTGGATGGACTTTACCGGTGAAGAGGACCCTACGGTTTATACACGTATTGCTCAAGCTAACTATCAGTTAGAGCAATACCGTGATGTTTTTGAACCAGCAGATAAGGCAATAAAACTTCAAAAAGAGCCTAACAAAGGCCCTTACCAATTAAAACTTGGCGCATACTTTGAGCTTAAAGATTATGCAAACATGGTTAAAATTGGCGAAGAAATTGTTCGTGTATGGCCTGATGATAAAAAAGCTTGGGTTAGCTTAGGTAAGTATTACCTACAAACTGAAGATTATTCTAAAGGTTTAGCAACTATGGAAGTTGCATACAAGAATGGTTACTTTGAAAATGAAGTTGAGTATAAAGTCTTATCTAACTTTTACTCTCTAAATGAAATCCCTTATAAAGCAGCTGTAACGCTAGAAAAGGCCATTAAGAGTGAAAAAGTAGAACGTACAAAGCAGAATGTTAGCGCGATTGCGAGTAATTACCATCGTTCTAAAGATCTCGTTAAAGCTGCTAAGTATTATGAAGAAGCTGCTAAATTTGATGAGGACGCTGAGCTTTACCGCAAAGCAGGCTCATTACTTTTACAGTCTGAAAAATTTAGTGCTGCTGTTGTTCGTTTGAACAAAGCATTAGAGCTAGGCTCTGATAAAAAGGGTACTATTTACTCAGATTTAGCTGAAGCATATTATTACCAAGGCAAGTACAAGCAAGCTCATGCTGCTATTACTAAAGCCATGGATGACCCACGCACTCGCAAGTTTGCAAAGGGTTGGGCTACATACATTAAAGATAAAGCCGCTCGCAACGGTGTTAAAATTTAATTTTTATTAGCTAAAGCAACTTTTTAAAAGCCCCTCTGGGGCTTTTTTTATTGGAATTACTATGTATAAAAAGCTCTCTTTTTCATTACTACTGTGCCTATTTTTAGCCGCATGTTCAAAGCAGCCTCAACCTTACGAGTCATTTGAAGATGCACAAGTCGGTTTAAAAACTTTAAACATGGCGCTTGTACTATCAGGCACTAATAAAACAGATAAAATTACTAAAGAGCAATTGGTCTTTTCTGATGCATATTTAGCTAAACGCCATAGTATTTATCAGAACTTAATGGGCATGGAGCTTAATCTCAATCAAATAGCGCAAGTAAATTACTTGGTTATTGCAGAGCGTTTTCCTGAGCGCTATTTTAATTGGCCGGCTCAAGTAGATGTATTAAAGAACATGCTTGCTTTTGAAGGCACAAAAAACACACCGGATAATGTTATTACCTGGCTTAAGTTAACCCAAGAAACGCTAGACAGTGCTAAACAAAGCAATTTAAAACTGAATAAAGTTGAACTTGCATTGTTACAAAGTTATGTATTGAGTGCGATAGGCACTAACGACGTTCAACCAACGCTTAAGAGCCATATAAGGGCTTTTAGCGATTATTTAGCTAGTTACATTCCCAGGGGGAGTGTTGGTCTAAGAGGCCTGCCAAATGGAACCCAGTGGTATCAGAGCAAACTTAATTACTTTAGTGGCGAAGTACATTCACCGTTAGAATGGGTTACTCTTTTAAACGAAAAAATAAAAGTATTAGATCGTGTTGCATTCGACAGTAAGCTGCCAACTTCTCACCAAAAATCGTTTTTAGTTCAGTATTTATCTGATGAAAAATTAATAGAAGGCTTGGATTGGCAGGCTAACTATCAAGACTTACCTGCAATGGCGAGCAATATGGACATGTCTGATAAAGATAAAACATTGATGCTTGCGATGATGGAATCAGATATAGGTATTCACTATCATGCGTGGACTTTGCCTCAAGCAAAGGTGAACCTTGTAAAGCGCCTACAAATGAGTCCAGAAGAGGCTCAGTACTTGGTTGAAGATATAATTCTCTACCCAGGGCAATCATTTAGCTTTATACAACACATTATATAATGATTTGAAAGTGCACTTATTGTGCGCACTTTGTACATCGTTGAGTTGCAGGGTCTTGCTCAAGTGACTTCGCTGATATTTTTTCTTCACAATCACAGCAGTAGCCATACTGGCCAATTTCAATTTGACTTAGTGCGGCTTCTAGTTTGGTCATGCGACTGATTAAAAGTGCATACTCAGGGCCTAACTTCTCTGCTGCGCAGTCTAACCATTCATTATTTGCTGTATCAGCTAAAATTTGTATTAAATGGTGATGTGCAGGGTAGGCTGATTTAGAAAGCATGGTTAATATATTTAATTTAACTTGTGCTATTTCATCGTTAAGTCTTTGTTGATGATGCATTATCAGTACAACCTTATTAAATGGGCTTTACGTTATACTGATATTATCTATAGGCTTTAAGTTAGCTGTTATGATTTGAATCAAGTTGCGGTGCTTTGGCGTATTTATTTAATACGCTTGCCACATCTTCTTTACTTTTTAAACGTCTGATTTCATCAAATAAATCGATAGCTTGTGGGTATTGGCGTTTTAGGTAACCAAGCCATTGTTTAGTACGTGACGCAAAATATTTTTCATCCTTTGCAGGGTCTTGATGGATAGCAGAGTGGATTAAGTGATAAATAATATGCTCCCACTCAAGTCCATCGTATTGTTCATTATTTACATGAGCTTTAATTTTTTTTGCTAAATCAGGGTGCGAAAGGGCGCCACGACCGAGCATTAAATCAGTACATCCACTTCGTTTTTGGCAAAGCATTGCGTCTTCCACTTGCCAAATTTCACCATTGGCAACAACGGCAATATTTTTATCTTTTGTTATTGGTGGAATTTTTTCCCAATAAGCAGGCGGATTATAGCCATCACGTTTGGTGCGAGCATGTATTGCAATGCTATTTGCTCCAGCACTGACAACCGCATCTACAATTTCTTGGCTGTTACTATCATCATCAAATCCTAAGCGGATTTTTGCACTAACTTCATGCTGATCATCTACAGCGTCTCGGACTGCTTTAATAATCGTATACATGTGGTCAGGATCTTTAAGCAGCACAGCCCCGCCTCGACTACGGTTAACCGTTTTTGCTGGACAGCCAAAATTAAGATCAACACCGTGAGAACCTAATGCTATAGCTCTAATCGCATTTTCTGCTAAAGGGTTCGCTTCTTGTCCGAGTAGTTGGATACGCACAGGGGTTCCTGCTCGCGTAAAACCATTATTATGTAATTCAGGGCAATAGCGGTGAAAAACTTTATCGGGTAAACATGTTTCAACCACTCTTACAAACTCGGTAACGCATAAATCGAACCCACCGATGTCGGTGAGTAATTGACGCATTTTAAAATCGACAACACCTTCCATAGGCGCTAAAACAAGTTTCATAAGGTGATTATTTCTGAGAAAAACAGGACGCATAGTTTACCTGTAAATCTTACATTGATAAATCTGTAATTACCGACCATATTTAATGAAGTAAGTGCAAAAGCAAATATTATGAAAATAATTGAAAGTTTTTATTTTTGTGCGGGTCTACTTAAGCATACAAGCAATTTAAAAATACATTTATATTGCTGAGATTTACAATCCTTGATTAAAGAGAGTCATAAAATGAATACAGTTAGAAAAAATACAATCGCGTTAACTTTAGGTGCAGTAGTTGTTGGCTCTGCAAGTTTTGTATCTGCTGATGTACAAGCTAACCCATTTGAGTTTCAACAGTTAGTGACAGGTTATCAACTAGATGCTGCTGAAGGTAAATGTGGTGAAGGTAAATGTGGCGGCGATGCAAAAGGTAAAAAAGAAGGCAAGTGCGGCGAAGGCAAATGTGGCGGCGATGCTAAAGGCAAAAAAGAAGGCAAGTGCGGCGAAGGCAAATGTGGCGGCGATGCCAAAGGTAAAAAAGAAGGCAAGTGCGGCGAAGGTAAATGTGGCGGCGATGCAAAAGGTAAAAAAGAAGGCAAGTGCGGCGAAGGTAAATGTGGCGGCGACGCAAAAGGTAAAAAAGAAGGTAAGTGCGGCGAAGGTAAATGTGGTGGCCGTTAATATCTTATTTTAAATAAGGTATGCTAAAAGGGCCTTAAGGCCCTTTTTTGTTAAGTTAGAGGTAGTTATGACACAAACTAAAAGTATAGATTTCGGAATGGTGGGCCTTGGCCTCCGACGAGAAATGCTTAATGAGCTGCTTGAACACGTACCTAATCAAGTAGATTTTTTAGAAGTTGCACCAGAGAATTGGCTAAAATTAGGTGGGCGCTTTAAGAAACAGTTTAAAACATTAACAGATGCAAATAATTTTGTGTGCCATGGATTGTCACTTTCTATCGGCTCGCCCGAGCCACTGGATGTTGAATTTGTTAAATCTTTAAAAGTTTTTTTTAAAGAGCACAATATAAAATTTTTTAGTGAGCACTTAAGTTACTGCTCTGGCGCGGGCCATATGTATGACTTAATGCCTATTCCGTTTACTCAAGATGCGATAGCACACGTTGTACCACGTATTAAGCAAGTTCAAGATATACTTGAGCAACAAATTGCGATAGAAAATGTTTCTTATTATGGTGCTCCTGGGCAGCAATTATCAGAGCTTGAATTTACGAATACTATTTTAGAGCAAGCTGACTGTAAGCTTTTACTCGATGTGAATAACATTTACGTTAATTCGATAAATCATGGCTATAACGCGCAAGCATTTTTAACAGGGTTACCTTCTGAGCGTATTGCTTATGGACACGTTGCAGGGCACTACAATGAGGCTGATGACTTAATAGTTGATACACATGGCGCAGATGTCATTGATCCTGTGTGGAAGCTACTTGATAAGGCGTACGAAGTACATGGTGTGTTTCCAACTTTGCTTGAGCGTGACTTTAATATCCCTACTATGAATGTGTTAACCAAAGAGTTGGATATAATTCATGGGCTGCAAGCTAAATACCTTAATTCAAGTGTTTCAAAACAACGAGCTTAATATAAGCCTTTATAAACATTAAAAGAGTGCCTAGTGATGAGCTTTATTGAAATACAAAACGAATTTATGGCGCATATTCGCGAGCCTAAAAAAAATAAACGGCCCAGCGGTATTGAAGATAGACGTATGGCCATTTATCGCGATCTATTTTTTAATAATATTGAAGGTTTTGTATCATCAGGTTTTCCGGTGTTAAAAACCTTATACACAGACAAACAATGGCATTCCCTCGTACGTCAGTTCTTTAGCGAATATGATTGTCATTCGCCGTACTTTTTAGATATAGCAGGGGAGTTTATTAATTACTTATCAAGTGATTATAAAATGAAAAAACACGACCCCGTGTTTATGCTAGAGCTTGCTCATTACGAATGGGTAGAGCTAGATGTATCGATTGCACATGAAGATGAGCAAGCGCAAAAATTACAAACAACAGCACTCACTAGTTCTGCTTTGTATTTATCTAACGCTGCAAGAAATTTAAGTTATCAATTTCCGGTTCAAAATATCAGCACAGAGTTTATACCTAAAGAGCCATCAACTCAGCCTAATTACTTTGTTGTATATAGAGACGAAAATGATGATGTGCAGTTTTTAGCAACAAATGCGATGACAGCTTTGCTATTGTCAATCATAGAGGTAAGTGAAGGTGCGACATTTGACAACGTTTGCCAACAGGTATTAGCTCACGCTCCACAATTTAATGCAGAGCAAATTGCTCAAGGTGCGTTGGTTACCCTTAATGCAATGGTTGAACGCGGTGCCATTGTGACAAAAAATCAAGATTAAGGTCTTTATTGATAATTTTACATCGTCTATTATGACAGCCTTATTTGCCGTGCTTAATAAAAGGTTGTACCAATGTCAGATGATAAAGACTTTAAAGATCCGTTCAACGCTACTTACTTTCTTGCATTTTTAGCTATATTTGCAGGAATTGGTTGTTTAAATGCAATTTTAGGTTGGATCACTAGCTTAACCTAAAATGCATAGCGTTTATTAAGGCTGTTGTTTACTTCAGCCTTGAACCTCTTTATTTTTAATTACCCCGCTTAAACTATAATAACGTCAAACTCGCATTTAAAGGTCAGTTAAGGTTATAATCACCTGCTTTGTAATATAAATAATTGAGCAGTTAAAATTATGACTCAAGTAACACCAGCAATTATCAAAAACAGCATCACTACAATTGCTGATTATCCAAAAGCGGGCATTATGTTTCGCGATGTAACTACTTTAATGGCAAATCCAGAAGCCTTTAAAGCCACAATTGACGCTTTTATCGCTGAATATAAAGATCAAGGTTTTACTAAAATAATTGGCACAGAATCGCGTGGTTTTATTTTTGGTGCGCCGTTATCTTACGCGTTAGGCATTCCCTTTATTCCAGTACGTAAACCAGGTAAGTTGCCGCGCGAAGTTATTCGTCAAGATTACTTGCTAGAATACGGTGAAGATACATTAGAGCTGCATGTAGATGCAATTGTACCTGGCGATAAAGTATTGTTAGTGGATGATTTATTAGCTACTGGCGGTACAATTGAAGCCACCGCTAAATTAGTTCATAAACTAGGTGGCGAAGCTACAGATGCAGCATTTGTTGTGTCATTACCAGAACTAGGTGGCGAGCAGCGCATCAAGGAAATGGGTATTAAAATCCTAAAATTGGTTGAATTCGAAGGCGAGTAATCGATGAGTTATCAGGTTCTAGCGAGAAAATGGCGTCCTCAAACCTTTCATGAATTGGTTGGGCAGTCTCATGTTAAGCAAGCGCTTGTAAATGCGCTTACACAAAATAGACTGCATCACGCTTATTTATTCACTGGAACCCGCGGTGTGGGTAAAACGACCATTGCGCGTATTTTTGCTAAAAGCTTAAATTGCGACGAAGGTATATCTGCAAATCCGTGTGGTCAATGTAGCAGCTGTTTAGATATAGAAGCAGGACGCTATATTGACTTACTCGAAATAGATGCGGCTTCTCGAACTAAAGTAGAGGACACCCGCGAAATACTCGATAACGTTCAATATGCGCCAACGCGTGGACGTTATAAAGTATATCTAATCGATGAAGTTCACATGCTCTCAAAGCACAGTTTTAATGCACTTTTAAAAACGCTTGAAGAACCACCAGAGCATGTGAAATTTTTATTAGCGACGACCGATCCACAAAAGTTACCAGTTACTATTTTATCTCGTTGTTTACAATTTAACTTAAATGCCTTGTCGCAAAGTGAAATTAAAGCACAGCTTGAGCACGTACTTACTCAAGAACAGCTCAGCTATGACAATGATGCACTTAGTATTATTGCAAAAGCCGCTGACGGCAGTATGCGTGACGCACTGAGCTTAACCGATCAAGCTATAGCACAAACAAATGGTGATATTAATAATCAAGCAGTACAAACAATGCTTGGTTTGATGGATACACATTATAGCCAAAGCCTATTAGCTGCACTACTTGCCCAAGATGGCACAGCTTTAATGAGCGAAATAGCACACGTTGCGAGCAGAAACCCAAACTATATTGCCTTACTTGATGATTTAATTGCGTTAACACATTTAACTCAACTAACTCAATTAGTACCACAGGCAGCAGGGCTTGATGAAACGAACGCTGATTACATAACGCACGTTGCACAGCATACGAGTCCGCAACAAATACAAATTTATTACCAGTTACTTTTAAACGGTAAAAAAGATTTACAATGGGCACCAGAGCCTAGATTAGGTTTTGAAATGCTTATGCTAAGATTATTAGCATTTAAGCCTACGGATGCCCAACAAGTTGTACACACAGCCAACGAAGAGCCCGTCCAAAATAAACAAGGCCGAGCAAATGCACTGCGAGATATATTAAATAAAAACAAAACATCGCAAGACACCGTAGCTAGCCAAAGCAGTGCTCCAGTAAATAATACTAAGCCAGTTAGCAATACAGAACAGCCTAGAACCGTTGAGATAGAGCCTTTACCTAATGCTGCCGCTCAGACATCAAATAATGACGTCGTGCAAAGTAATAATGAGCCAGCCCAAGTTGCAGTAGTTCAACCAGTTCAACAAAGTGAAAACGCTTCAAAGCAACAGGCTTCAGCTAATGAGCTACCGCAAACCAATGTTGTTTCGGATGCTCAAACACAGCGTCAAAGTGAAGATGAAGCTTACATGCAACACAGTGATGTAGAGCAAACATTGGCCGCGCAGTTTGATGATGTGATGAGTAGCGCTGTTGATCAGGGGTTTAATCCACAAAAAGATATAAGTGCTAATCAGCAAAATCATTTGCCGGAACACTCAACAAGTATTGAAAAAAATAGTTTTGACCCGCAATCAGACTTGCAAAACCAGCAACAACACGATGAAAATGCTTCGATAGTTGAACGCGAGGCAAAAGCGCAATCCGCTATTGCGCGCATATTGCGTGATCGTAATATATCAGGCTCAGGAAAGCTTTCTGGGACAAACTTAAATACGGCAAAGGCTAGTTCATCAAACGTATCTAACAGTACTGTTACTAGCCGTACTCATAATGTCGGTGAAGTGCCAAAAAATGAAAATACAGTGGCTCAGTCAGCTGAGCGGCCAAATAGCGCTGTATCACAAAACCATAAGTCAGTACCTACACAGTCAGACAACCCGCCTTGGGCTACTGATACAGTAGGTGAAAGTGAAAAAAAGCCACCGCTCCCAGTAACGGGGAGCCAAACACCGGCTAATAATCAAGGTTTTGACAAACCTGAAAAAATAGATTTTAAAGCAAAGCACCAAACAATTACTGAAAATCTTGCGCCAGAATTACTTGAGCAAATAAACCCTCAAAAAGCGCCTGAAATAGTGCCAGAGGAAGTAAGTATTCCTGCCCCTGATGATTTTCAAAGCCCAATTAGTGAAATTAGATTTGCACATCAACAAGATGAATGGGCTTATTTAATTAAACGTATGGGACTGGGTGGTCGTATGCGCCAATTTGCATTGCATTCAATATTTACCAAGCAAGGCAACAGTTTACATATAGACGTTGATGAATCACAAAAGCATTTAGATACACCGATGCTTCGCCAAAGATTAGATGCCGCATTGTCGAGTATTTATGAGCATAACGTGTCGTTAAGTATTAATTTTGCTAAGGGAGTTATTGACTCTCCTTATCTTATTCAGCAAAAAATTGATGCAGGTCGTCATCAACAAGCAATCGATGTGATCACATCGGATGAAAACATAGTACAATTTCAGCAAGTATTTAGCGCCGAAATTGACGAAAACAGTATTCAGGCATTGTAATTACTTACAATCGCCCTTATGTTCATGTTAATTAATGTATTAAAAGAAAGAGAGAAAGTTATGTTTAAAGGTGGAATGGGTAACATGATGAAGCAAGCGCAGCAAATGCAAGATCGCATGCAAAAAGCCCAAGACGAAATCGCAACATTAGAAGTTGTTGGTGAAGCCGGTGCCGGTTTAGTTAAAGTAACCATGCTTGGTAACCACAATGTACGTCGTGTTCAGCTTGATGAAAGCCTTATGGAAGACGACAAAGACATGATTGAAGACTTACTTGCAGCAGCATGTAACGATGCTGTTCGCCGTGTTGCAGAAGAAACACAAGAGCGTATGGGTAAAGTAACTGGCGGTATGCAATTACCACCAGGTATGAAAATGCCGTTTTAAGTAAATAATGCAACTTTCAGATAGTTTAAATCAGCTTATAGAAGCACTGCGCTGTCAACCGGGTATTGGTCCAAAGTCAGCGCAACGTATTGCCTTTCATTTATTAGAGCGCGACCGAAAGGGAGGCACTCAATTGGGCAATGCATTGACTAAAGCAATGACCGCCATAGGGCATTGTCAGTCTTGTCGCACCTTTTGCGAACAAACGCAATGTGATATTTGTTTAAGTACAAAGCGCCAAGACAGCGGCATATTATGTGTTGTTGAATCGCCTACTGACGTGCTTGCTATTGAGCAAACGGGTCAGTACTTAGGGCTATATTTTGTTTTAATGGGTCATTTATCGCCAATTGACGGTATCGGCCCTAAAGAAATTGGCTTAGACGTTTTAGAGCAAAAACTTGCTCAAGGCGGTATTAATGAGGTCATTTTAGCGACTAACCCTACCGTTGAAGGTGAAACTACTGCTCATTATATTGCGCAGCTTTGTCATAAATATAAAGTAGATGCCTCGCGTATTGCTCACGGTATTCCTGTGGGGGGCGAGCTTGATTTGGTTGATGGTAGAACGCTGATGCATGCCTTTAGTGGCAGACGCGCTGTTACTCAAGACTAACTTAAAGTCACTATTTGAAAACATATTGTAAAAGCCTACATGATTAACTTATGTAGGCTTTTTGTTTTTAAGGTAAGCTTAGAAGCAGTCTAATACCAATCCGCAATAATACTTAATCATTTTGCGGGGCTAAACGTGTCGCTACCTGCGTTAACAAGTTCTCATTTAGAACAACTAAATAGCGAATTTTTGCCTAGCTATCAACACGTTTTTCAGCCCTAAAAATAGATCATTTAATTAAACGAATTGGTATAATATATTTTGGGGCTATGTCTCTAATTAGTAAGGAATACAATGAAAGATAATCAACCCTACCAAGGTACATTACTGGGTAGTAAGCGTTTTTTACCGCTTTTTATTACGCAGTTTTTCTCAGCAATAAACGATAACGTGTATAAGCAATCAGTGCTTATTCTATTGATATTTCAGGCTGCAACGCTTGCAGATGGCGCACTTTATTCTAATATTGCTGCGGGATTATTTATTCTTCCGTTCTTTTTATTTTCAGGGATGGCGGGGCAGCTTGCAGAGAAAACAGAAAAATCAAAATTGATTAGAATCGTAAAACTATGTGAAATCCCTATTATGGTTGTAGGGGCAGTCTCTATTTTAACGCAGTATGTGTGGTTAATGTTAGCTACAGTATTTTTAATGGGCGTACAAAGTACGTTTTTTGGGCCATTAAAATACTCTATTTTACCCCAGCACGTAGCACCTAGCGAATTAACAAAAGCGAATGCCTTGGTTGAATCGGGCACGTTTGTAGCAATACTGATTGGTACAATTTTTGGCACTTACTATATTACTCAATCGGTAGGTCCTACGCTTATAAGTATAGCAGTATTAGTACTGGCTGTTATGGGTTACGTAAGCAGTCGCTTTATACCCGTTAGTGAGGCGAACGAGCCAAACTTAAAATTTACCTATAATATATTTTCATCCACAAAAAACGTATTTACAGCACTTAATTCGCAAACAGAATCGGTTGGTAAGTCAGTGCTCGGGATCAGCTGGTTTTGGTTAATTGGCGCCATCGTTTTAACGTCCCTACCAAATTATGTAAAACATGTAATGGGCGGCGATGAATTGGTGGTAACCAGTGCACTGGTTGTGTTTTCATTGAGTATTGCTATTGGTTCATTACTGTGTGAAAAGTTATCTCGCTTTCGTATTGAGCTAGGCATTGTGCCCTTTGGCGCTATTTTAATTACCTTGTTTTTATATTTACTGAGCCAAGAGCCCGCTATTAGTACCTATAAACCTCAAAACACTGAATTATTAACACTCGAACAGGTATTGAAAACAGGCGATATGATGTGGCATTTCATATGGATGGCAGGCATAGGCATTGGCGCCGGTTTTTACACTGTACCGCTATATGCGCTTATTCAACAACGGACTGAAGAAGCGAGTCGATCACGAGTAATAGCGGCTAACAATGTATTAAATGCCTTGTTTATGGTCGGTAGTGCTGTTTTAAGTATTGTCACGTTGTCTATTTTTCAGTGGAGTATTTCAGAGCTATTATTGCTACTTGCGGGGCTAAATTTACTTATTTCTGCTTATATTTATACTAAAGTACCTGAATTCTTTTTACGCTTTGTTATTTATATTTTGGCCATTTGTATGTACAGAGTGCGTACAAAAGGTGAAAGTAATATACCTGATGAAGGCGCTGCTGTTATTGTGTGCAACCACGTGAGTTTTGTTGATTGGATGTTTATTTTAGCCGCCTCACCAAGGCCTATTCGATTTATGGTATTTGCCCCTATTTATTATTCGCCAGCTCTGCATTGGTTATTTAAAATGGCTAAAGCTATTCCCATTGATAGTGAAAAAACCAATCCTGAAGCGTTTAAAAAAGCGTTTGATGAAGTGGCTGCTGCGCTTGAAAAAGGCGAGCTTGTTGGTATTTTCCCTGAAGGGAAACTAACCAGTGATGGCTCTATCGATATTTTTCGCCGAGGAATAGAGCGTATTATTGAGCGCTCACCTGTGCCCGTTATTCCTGTGCATTTAGGGGGCTTGTGGGGAAGTATGTTTAGCCGAAAAGCTAAGTGGCAACTACCACGATTAAAATGGTCTTTGGTGTCGGTTGCAGTCGGTGCCCCGATTGCTGCTGATAAAGTAGTAGCAGATGATTTACGTGAAAAAGTATTGGCTTTAAAAGCGCTTCATTCAAAAGATAGTGACTAATTTAATGATTAACTTAATGGCTAACTCAACATCGCAAACACCTTCAGAACAACCCATTATAGTTGATGATTTTGTAGCGCCTAAGTGCGACGGGTTTATTGAAATATTATATCAAGATGACGATATTTTATTGATCAATAAACCCAGTGGGTTATTGAGTTTGTCGGGCAAAAATACGCTTAACTGGGATTCAGTGCATTACCGTTTAGTACATGGTCAAAAAGGGTTAACAGCCGCTTTTGCTGAGGCTAAGTTACCGCATCGGTTAGATTTGGGTACATCGGGCATTATGATTGTTGGATTAAACGCGATTGCGTCAAAGCATCTTAATAAACAGTTTCAGGCGCGCACTATTCAAAAGCGTTATGTAGCCATGTTAGAAGGGTGCTTAGCTGTTGATGA
Source organism: Pseudoalteromonas sp. S3431 (assembly GCF_000690035.1). Classification (NCBI taxonomy): domain Bacteria; kingdom Pseudomonadati; phylum Pseudomonadota; class Gammaproteobacteria; order Alteromonadales; family Pseudoalteromonadaceae; genus Pseudoalteromonas; species Pseudoalteromonas sp. S3431. The sequence goes on along the minus strand of NZ_JJNY01000001.1, from coordinate 79,815 downwards.
GGGGTCAATTACTGCGCCAATAGCAAAAGATAAACTGCTTTTTCCGCGAGTTAAAATTTGCCAATCGACTGGCAAAACCGCAGTCAGTGAATATAAAGTACTGGAACGGCTAAAACAACCATACAGAACCTTAGTGCAATTTACGCCCGTTACTGGGCGTACTCATCAATTGAGAATACACAGCCAGTTTATAGGCCACCCTATTTTAGGTTGCGATTTATATAAAAGTGCGCAAAGTGAAAATATGGCTGGGCGCTTACAATTACATGCAAGCGATTTATATTTTGAGCACCCCGTCAGCGGCGAGAAAATTCATATTAATTGCCCGCACTCGTTTTAAATAATTTTACTGTTCTTTGTTTTCATTTCACCTTTTTTAAATTTTTCCCTTGAAGTTCTAACACCTCACCCCATATTAAGTGCATAACGCAGACACTTTGCAAATTGGAGATATATAAATGACTGCAGCTCAAAAAGAAACATTAGGCTTTCAAACAGAAGTAAAACAATTATTAAACTTAATGATTCATTCTCTTTATTCTAATAAAGAAATATTTTTACGTGAACTTGTGTCAAACGCATCAGATGCGGCAGACAAGTTACGCTTTTTGGCACTATCTCAAGGCGATCTATACCAAGGCGACGCTGATTTACGTGTGCGTATTAGCGCAGATAAAGAAGCAAATACAATTACCATTTCAGATAATGGTATTGGTATGACGCGCGATGAAATCATTAGCTCATTAGGGACTATTGCAAAGTCAGGCACTGCTGAGTTTTTCAAAAACTTAACAGGGGATCAAAGTAAAGATTCACAATTAATTGGTCAATTTGGTGTTGGTTTTTACTCAGCATTTATTGTTGCCGATTTAGTAACTGTTCGTACACGTAAAGCGGGTGAAACAACAGCTTACGAGTGGGAATCTCAAGGTGAAGGCGAATACACACTTCAAGAAATTGAAAAAGAAGGCCGTGGTACCGATATTATTTTACATCTTCGTGATGAAGAAAAAGAATTTGCTGACGATTACCGCCTACGTGGCATCGTAACTAAATACTCAGACCATATTTCAACGCCGGTACAAATGTTTAAAGCAGAAGTACCAGAGTCTGAAGGCGAAGACGGCGAAAAAATTCCAGCAGTACCAGGTGAATGGGAAAGCATTAACCGCGCAACTGCATTGTGGACACGTGATAAGTCAGAGCTTTCTGATGAAGAATACAAAGAATTTTACAAGCACGTAAGCCACGACTGGGAAGATCCACTTAGCTGGGCGCACAATAAAGTTGAAGGTAAAACTGAATACACCAGCCTTTTATACATCCCTAAAAAAGCACCTTTCGATTTATGGAACCGTGAACGTCAAAGTGGTTTAAAACTTTATGTACAACGTGTATTTGTAATGGATGATGCTGAGCAGTTTATGCCAAGCTACCTACGCTTTGTAAAAGGTTTACTAGATTCAAACGATTTACCGCTAAACGTATCTCGTGAAATTCTACAAGATAACAAAGTAACGCAAGCTATTCGTAAAGGGTGTACATCGCGCATTATTAAAATGCTTGAGCGTATGGCTAAAAACAAAGCTGACGATTACCAAGTATTTTGGAATGAGTTTGGCCAAGTAATGAAAGAAGGCCCAGCTGAAGATGCGGCAAATAAAGAAGCCGTATGTAAGCTACTACGTTTTTCGTCTACTCATACTGATTCAGAAACACAAGATGTGTCGCTTGAGCAATATGTTGAGCGCATGAACGAAGGCCAAGACAAAATTTACTACGTTGTTGCTGATACATTTACTTCTGCGAAAAATTCTCCGCATTTAGAGATTTTCCGCAAAAAAGGCATTGAAGTATTACTACTAAGTGACCGTGTTGACGAGTGGATGATGAGCCACTTAACTGAATTTGCTGATAAGCAACTACAGTCAATCACACGTGGTGATTTAGATTTAGGTAAGCTGGACGACGAAGAGACTAAAAAAGCACAAGAAGAGTCTGAAAAAGAGATGGCTGGCCTTGTTGAGCGTATTAAAACAGCACTAGGTGATGACGTTAAAGAAGTGCGCTTTACGCACCGTCTAACAGATTCTCCAGCATGTGTTGTAAGCGATGACAACGACATGAGCTCACAAATGCAAAAGCTAATGGAGTCTGTGGGCCAAGCAGCGCCAGAAGCAAAACCTGTGTTTGAGCTAAACCCAGAGCATCAACTTGTTAAGCACTTAAATGACGAACAAGATGAAGATAAGTTTGCACAGTGGTCACATGTTTTACTAGACCAAGCATTACTTGCAGAGCGCGGTACACTTAAAGATCCAACAGGGTTTGTTACTCGCTTAAATAAACTAATGCTTGAACTAAGCAAATAAGCAAATAGCTATTTACTCAGTTAATAAAGTATAAATTATGTACTTTAAATAAAAGGGAACGTGTGTTCCCTTTTTTAATGCCCTGTAAACACCCCAACAACTCATCAATTAGTATAAGTTGCTTGAGTATCGGCGGCGCTTGTGGAAGAATTCAGGCTTTAAAATAAATATCCATACTAGGGGACAATAATATGCGCATTATTCTTTTGGGCGCGCCGGGTGCAGGTAAAGGTACTCAAGCTCAGTTTTTAATGGACAAATACGGTATTCCACAAATTTCTACTGGCGATATGTTACGTGCAGCAATTAAAGAAGGTACGCCATTAGGCCTAGAAGCAAAAAAAGTAATGGATGCTGGTCAACTAATTTCTGACGATATTATTATTGGTTTAGTAAAAGAGCGTATTACTAAAGCGGATTGTGAGAAAGGCTTTTTACTTGATGGCTTCCCGCGCACAATTCCTCAAGCCGATGCAATGAAAGAAAATGGCGTAGTGGTTGATCACGTTATTGAATTTGACGTGGCTGACGAAGTGATTGTTGAACGTATGGGCGGACGTCGTGTTCATCCTGGTTCTGGTCGTGTTTACCATGTTGTTTATAATCCACCAAAAGTGGAAGGTAAAGACAATGAAACTGGGGATGACTTAATTGTTCGCGCAGACGATACTGAAGAAACAGTACGTAAACGTTTAGGTATTTACCACGAGCAAACTATGCCGTTAGTTGATTACTACCAAGCAGAAGCGGCGGCTGGTAACACTCAATACCACAAACTAGATGGTACGCAAGCTGTTGAGGCTGTAAGTTCACAACTTGGTGAGCTTTTAGGTTAAATTTAAAAGCCTATTAAAAAACCGCCAATTGGCGGTTTTTTGTTTTAAGTCTAGAATACTTAATCAATTTGAGAGATTAAATATGACGTTAACAGCGTTAAAAATTCTGATATACGACGGCATGGATGCCGAAAGTAGAGCAATGCAGGAGCAATTAGTGATAACAACTCAATAACGAATTTTTTGCCTTGTCATGGATACGATTTTCTTATCTAAAAATAGATCACTTAATTAAGCGAATGGGTATATTAACTTTACAGCGTTTTAAGCTTCTTAATTACGCTGTTGTATTCTGGTTCAGTTGAAAGGCTACTAACGAGTTGTTTATAAATAATGCTGTGGTTTTCGTCTAATATTATTACTGAGCGAGTTAGTAACCCCATATCTTTAATAATTAACCCATATTTTTGGCCAAAATCGCGCCAAACAGAATCAGATAATGTAGTTATTTTGTCTATGTTCTCAGCTTTGCAAAATCTTTTTTGAGCGAATGGCAAATCGGCACTAATAGTAAGCATTACAACTGCAGGAAATTGCGTCGCAACTTTTTCGTTAAAGTGTTTTGTTTGTAGACTACAAATACCTGTGTCTAAACTTGGTACTACACTAATTAAAATAGCTCGGCCCTTATAATTATCCAGTGTGACAGGTGTAAAGTTTCCATCGACAACTTTAAAATTAGGTGCGTTATCACCAACTGATACACCTTTACCGAGTAAAGTAACCGTCTTACCCTGTGCAGAGACTTTACCTATATCGAGAGTGTTTTCTGGGATATCAGAAGCGAAAGCCATAGAACAAAAAATACTTAAGGCAAAAGTTAATGAGCGGAGCATAGGAGTTTCCTTTTTAAATTAACGCAATAGGCGTCAGTGTATTATACTGCGTTGGAGTAACCAAGGTATTATCTGTGCCTCTATAAAATTGGTAATGATTCAATCATATAAAAAAACTGTAAATAGGCTATACTTTGGTTAACATGCAGTTACAAAAATATCTTCTATAATAAAAATGCGTGTATCACTTTTGGTATGTATAACTGGTTAAAAATAGAGAGATAGTATGTCAACATCTGTATTAATATGTGATGATTCAAAATTAGCGAGGCGTCAATTAGCCCGTTCTCTACCTGATGATTGGGATATTAAAGTTGAATTTGCGATAGATGGTGTTGATTGCATCAAACAAATAAAGTCAACTGAACCTGAAATCCTTTTCCTTGATTTAAACATGCCAGAAATGGATGGCTATGAAGTTTTAATGGCCATGAAAGAGCTTGGGCTCAATATACTTACAGTTGTAGTTTCAGGTGACATACAGCCTAATGCTCATCAAAGAGTGCTTGAACTAGGGGCGATCGATTTCATCCAAAAGCCATGTTCCCCTCAAAAATTAGCCGATATTATTGAACACCATGGCATTAAAGATAAAGCCATGCGTGAACGTCTTTCTCATTCTTTAGGTGAGCAAGTAGACCCAGATGTGCGAGATATATACCAAGAGCTAACTAATGTTGCTATGGGTCAAGCCGGTGATTTACTTGCGCGATTACTTAATGTGTTTGTTGAGCTGCCAATCCCAAATGTGAATATCTTAGAGGTTAGTGAACTCGATATGGCGCTACGCTCTATTGATAATAATGCAACCACTTCTGGAGTTTGCCAGGGATTTATTGGAGGAGGTGTATCTGGAGAAGCATTATTATTACTTAATGACTCTAGCTTTAAAGAGATAGCCTCACTGATGAATTACGATGGTGAGCTTAATGACAGAGTGGAACTTGAGTTACTTATGGATATAAGTAATATTTTAATCGGGGCTATTTTGACTGGTCTTTCAAAACAACTCGATATGTCGTTTAGCCAAGGTCATCCTATCGTACTTGGCCAGCACAGAGATGTATCTGAATTAGTGAAAGCGAATAAGTCGCGCTGGCAGCGTACGCTTGCTATAGAAATTAGCTATGGTATTGAAAATCACGATATTAACTGTGACCTTATGCTGTTATTTACTGAAGATTCACTTAAAACTTTGAAATACAAAGTTGCTTACCTATTAGAAGACTAAGTTATGGCTGCTGATTTAGATATGAATGAAATCCATTGGTTAATGGATATGTTTAACACCGTTGATGTAGGTTTAGTTGTACTCGACAGGGAGTATAAGGTGTGTGTGTGGAATGGTTTTATGGAAAACCATTCGGGGTTATTACCAAGTGCTGTAAAAAATAAAGATTTATTTGATTTATTTCCTGCTATAGATGAAAAGTGGTTTAGAAGTAAATCAGAGCCAGTCTTTGTACTAAAAAACCGCTCGTTTACCATTTGGGAACAACAACCCTATATATTTCGCTTTAAAAACTATCGCCCAATTACTGGCAAAGCTGAGTATATGTATCAAAATGCGACATTTATTCCGCTTACTAATATACGAGCAGAAGTTAGCCATATTTGTATCATTCTTTATGATGTAACTGATATTGCAGTTAACAAAAAAGAGTTAGAAGAGCTAAATAAAAGACTTGAGCAAGTAAGCCAAACCGATGGCTTAACGACGTTATACAATCGTGGTTATTGGGAAAGTATGCTTAAACAAGAGTATTTGCGAACAAAACGTAATGCAGGGTGTAGCTCTCTGTTAATGTTTGATATTGATCACTTTAAAAAGGTGAATGATAAGCATGGTCATAGTTGTGGTGATGAGGCGTTACGCCATATTGCAAAGTTATTACGTACCACATTACGTGAAACAGATATTGCTGGACGTTACGGTGGTGAAGAGTTTGTATTAACTCTACTTGATACCGATAAGCAAGGGGCTGAAATATTTGCTGAGCGCTTAAGGGTGTTGATTGAATCAAGCCCTGCCTTTTATAAAAATGTTGAAATCAAGATGACAATAAGTATCGGAGTTGCGTGCTTTAGTAATGAATTTAAAGATCATGAACGTTGGATTGAAGCCGCTGACAGGGCTCTTTACTTTTCTAAAAATAATGGACGCAATAAAGTCACTGTTTTTGATGATATAAAAAATGACGCTTAAGCATCATTTTTATTAATCACTCTTTATACCAATGCGCAATAATATTTAATTAATTTGAGTGATTAAATCTGACGTTAACTGCGTTAAAAACTTCTGATATACGACTGCATGGATGCAGAAGGTAGAGCAATGTAGGAGTAATTAGCGATAACAACTAAATAACGAATTTTTGCCTTGTTATTGATACGATTTTATTACCTCAAAATAAAGCACTTAATTAAGAAAATTGGTATTAAATTGAGTGGGGGGGTAAAATAAGTAAATCGGTTTTAAGTAAGCGCATTATTTTTTCCGCTGTGTTGCCAATAAGCTTTCCCTTAATACCCACGTTGCCTACTGAGCCAATAATCACTAACTCAGCATCAAGTTTTGCTGCCAAGCTTGGTATGACTTGCTCCGCTAAGCCCGCTTTAATGTGTAATTTATCACGCAAGTTGTATTCATTAATCAGATCACGTTGTAGTTCCGGTAATTTTTCGAATGCATTGAGTACTTGTTCATCTGAAAATACAATGCCTAAGTCTCTCAAAATAGGTGAGACGTGCACGGTATAACATGCATAAAATTCGCAGCCCTCTGAATTAGCATAATCTAAGCCACAGTTAATAATAGCTTTATTTAACTGATGCTTAGATGCCTTTTCGCTGCCTAAATCAAGAGCAGCTAACACATTACAGTTATTTCTCCATTTATTATCTGCGGCCAAATAAAGTGGTATTGGTGAAAATCGAATAAGCTGCCAGTCAAGTTCGCTAAATTGAGTTTGAGCATCAATATGCCTAGTTTTTATTGCCATATCATAATTAGTTGCGTTTATTTCGTTATTTAACCATTGCTCTGGTGATTCATGCCAAACCGTTTGAAATGTATACTCACAATCAGTTAGCTCTTTTTTTAATAGAGGTTCTAATGTTGCTCTGAGTAATGAAAGTTGTTTGTCTTGAATCGCAAGTACTTGCTCTGGTGATAATGAAAATAATATATTACCAGTGTCTTCATAGCTAAACGCAACAATATCAATATGTTTACTGTCTTGTAGTGCTTTTTGTTTTGCGTGTAATAATGCTGTTTTTGCACAATTTACTGAGTCGATCAGTACGAGAAGCTTTTTCTTATCCATTATATTCACTCTGTTGTATGACGAGAGTCATCTGTTGGACATTGACCAATAGTTGAAATCTCACCAGAATTAGACTCTTCTTCCAGTTTTACCTTAAAGCCCCATAGCCTGTAAAGATGTTTTAGCACTTCTTCATGTGAGTTTGCCAATGGAATGCAATTATGAGGTACATAGCGAAGTGTAAGTGCTCTATCACCTCTAATATCAACATCATATACTTGAATGTTAGGTTCATGATTACTTAAATTATATTGCGCGGAGAGCACTTCTCTAACTGTTTTATAGCCGCTATCATCGTGTATCGCACCAATCTCTAAATGGGGATTATTAGTATGGTCAATAATAGTAAATAATTTGAAATCACGAATTAACTTCGGCGATAAAAACTGGCTAATAAAGCTTTCATCTTTAAAGTTTTCCATGGCAAAGTGCAATGTATCTAGCCAATTACTGCCTGCATACTCAGGAAACCATTTTTTATCTTCTTCAGTTGGATATTCACATATTCTGCGAATATCAACCATCATATTAAAGCCTAAAGCATATGGGTTAATGCCTGAATAATACTTACTGTTATAAGGTGGCTGATAAACTACGTTGGTATGACTTTGTAAAAACTCTAACATGAATGAGTCGGTGAGCTTCCCTTCATCATATAAGTGATTAAGGATGGTGTAGTGCCAAAATGTTGCCCAACCTTCGTTCATTACTTGAGTTTGTTTTTGCGGGTAAAAGTATTGCGATATTTTACGGACAATACGAATCACTTCACGTTGCCAAGAGTCGAGTAATGGGGCATTTTTTTCAATAAAATATAAAATATTTTCTTGAGGCTCAGTAGGAAAATGGCGTTCTTTCTTTTTAGTTTCCTGTTGCTGTTCGGGAATCGTACGCCACAATTCGTTTACTTGTGATTGTAAGTATTCTTCACGTTCTTGTTGGCGTTTTTGCTCTTCAAATAGTGATATTTGCTGTGGACGTTTATAGCGATCGACCCCGTAATTCATTAACGCATGACAAGAGTCGAGTAAGCTCTCTACCTGAGTAATACCATATTTTTCTTCACAGCGGCTTATGTAGTTTTTAGCAAATACCAAGTAATCAATAATTGAGCCAGCATCGGTCCAGGCTTTAAATAAGTAATTACCTTTAAAAAATGAGTTATGTCCGTAACATGCATGCGCCATTACAAGTGCTTGCATAGGTAGGGTATTTTCTTCCATTAAGTACGCAATACAAGGGTCTGAATTTATCACTATTTCGTAAGCGAGGCCCATTTGCCCGCGCTTATAATTTTGCTCTGTTTGGATAAACTTCTTACCGTAAGACCAATGACTGTAGCCAATAGGCATGCCAACGCTTGAATAAGCATCCATCATTTGCTCAGCCGTTATCACTTCAATTTGATTAGGGTAGGTGACTAATCTGTAATGAGCAGCAACGCGAGCAATTTCACCTTGGTACTCATCTAATAAATCAAAGGTCCAATCTGGGCCATCACTCAATCGTTTATCATTCATAATGCTACCTCGCTTTTGGCTATGCAGAGTTTTGCTGTTGACGACCTTTTTTAAATAGCTCCCTAAAAATTGGGTAAATATCTTCAACGCTTTGAATATGCTGTATGGCGAAATTATTATGGCTGTGTGTTATAGATTCATATTCGCGCCATAGGCTTTGATGAGCACGAGTGGTTATTTCAATATAAGCAAAATAACGTACTGCGCTTAAGAGCTTGTTGCGCAAAATTTCACCACATTGCGGTGTGTCGTCCGCCCAGTTATCGCCATCGGAGGCTTGTGCAGCGTACACATTCCATTCATCTGCGTGATAACGCTCTTTTATTATTTCATTCATTAATTTAAGAGCACTCGAAACAATAGTGCCGCCAGTTTCTTGGGAATAAAAAAACTCTTGTTCATCTACTTCTTTAGCTTGTGTGTGGTGGCGAATATAAACAACTTCTATGTCTTTATAGCTGCGCGTTAAAAATTGATAGAGCAAAATATAAAAACGCTTTGCCATGTCTTTTGTTGGCTGATCCATTGAGCCTGACACATCCATAATACAAAACATCACTGCTTTGCTGGTGGGATGAGGGCGCTTTTCGTAATTACGAAAACGTAAATCGTAGTTATCAATAAACGGGACCGATTTAATTTGTACTTTTAATGCTGCAATTTCTTTTTGTAATAAAGCAATTGCCGCTTTATCGCTATGAGGTTCATTAAGCAACGCATCAAGTTGCTTTTCAAGCTCAACTAAGCGACGTTTTTTACCAGCACTCATTGCCACGCGGCGTGCAAGCGAGCCTTGAAGAGAGCGGACAATATCAATATTACTTGGCATGCCGTCGCTACAAAATCCTGCGCGGTGGGTTTTCATTTGCACTAACTTATCAAGTTGGTTTTCTTGTAAGTTAGGGAGTTCTAAATCTTCAAACAGTAAATCAAGGTATTCGTCTTTTGATATTGAAAATACAAACTCATCTTGTCCCTCGCCCGAATCGCTGGCGTCACCTTCACCGGCACCACCACCTGGTCCGCCTTTAGGGCGCTCAATTTTATCACCTGTAGAAAACTGATCGTTACCAGGGTGAATTTGTTCTCTATTCCCGCCTTTTCCCTGATGAAATGTAGGTTCGCTGATATCGCGTTGTGGAATAGAAATACTCTCACCAGAGCTAGAATCAGTTACGCTGCGTTTGTTAATCGCATCTGAAACCGCTTCTTTAATTTGTTTTTTATAGCGCCTAATAAAGCGCTGGCGATTAAGCGTACTTTTATTTTTTCCGTTTAAACGCCTATCTATAAAATGCGCCATATTGACCTCCTATATACTACGACTATGAAGGTTATTGCGATTTTCTAACCCGTAAATACCACTCAGAAAGCAAGCGAACTTGTTTTTGTGTATAGCCTTTTTCGACCATACGGTTCACAAAGTCTTCGTGCTTTTGCTGATCCTCTGCAGACGTTTTAGTATTAAACGAAATAACGGGGAGTAAATCTTCGGTATTAGAGAACATTTTTTTCTCAATTACCGTGCGTAGTTTTTCGTAGCTTGTCCATAGTGGATTTTTACCGTTGTTATGTGCACGGGCACGCAGTACAAAGTTCACTATTTCATTACGAAAATCTTTAGGATTAGAAATACCCGCTGGCTTTTCTATTTTTTCAAGTTCAGCGTTTAGCGCTGCGCGGTCAAATAGCTGTCCTGTATCGGGGTCGCGATATTCTTGGTCTTGTATCCAAAAATCTGCATAAATAACATAACGGTCAAAAATATTTTGTCCATATTCCGAATACGATTCTAAATAAGCGGTTTGCAGTTCTTTACCTATAAAATCTACATATTGAGGAATTAAATAGCCTTTTAAAAAGCTTAAATAACGCTCTTCTATTTCACTTGAAAATTGCTCGCGCTCTATCTGTTGCTCAAGCACATAGAACAAATGCACCGGATTTGCAGCAACCTCGGTGGTATCAAAGTTAAATACACGAGATAAAATTTTAAACGCAAAGCGAGTAGATAGCCCCGTCATGCCTTCATCAACACCTGCGTAATCACGATACTCTTGATACGATTTAGCTTTAGGGTCTGTGTCTTTAAGGGTTTCGCCATCGTATACCCGCATCTTTGAATAAATACTGGAATTTTCTGGCTCTTTTAAACGTGATAATGTTGTAAATTGCGCTAATGTTTTAAGTGTCCCAGGCGCACATGGCGCATTGTATAGCTCGCTGTGCTCAAGTAATTTGTCGTAAATTTTAACTTCTTCAGTTACACGTAAACAGTAAGGCACTTTAACAATATAAACACGGTCTAAAAATGCTTCATTGTTTTTATTGTTTTTAAAAGTTTGCCACTCAGATTCATTAGAATGTGCGAGGATCATGCCATTAAATGGAAGAGCACTAATACCTTCTGTGCCGTTATAGTTACCTTCTTGGGTGGCGGTAAGTAAAGGATGCAGCACTTTAATCGGTGCTTTAAACATTTCTACAAACTCCATCAGCCCTTGGTTAGCTAAACATAAAGAGCCAGAGTAGGCGTATGCATCAGGATCATTTTGGGCAAAGTGCTCAAGCTGGCGAATATCGACTTTACCTACTAGCGCTGAAATATCTTGGTTGTTTTCATCCCCAGGCTCAGTTTTAGCAATGCCTATTTGGTTTAAAATAGAAGGGTAGCGTTTGACCACTCTAAACTGGCTAATATCACCATTGAACTCTTTTAAGCGTTTTCCAGCCCAAGGCGACATAATGGTTTTTAAGTAGCGCGGTTTAATACCATATTCTTTGCTGAGTACGTCTGCATCTTCGATAGGATCAAACAAGGAGAGAGGATGGTCGTTTACAGGAGAGCCTTTAATTGAATAAATAGGCACTTGTTGCATTAAATACTTTAGTTTTTCAGCAATGGATGATTTACCCCCACCTACAGGCCCGAGTAAATAGAGTACTTGTTTGCATTCTTCAAGCCCTTGGGCTGCGTGTTTTAAATAAGAGACTATTTGCTCAATGGCGTCTTCCATACCATAAAAGTCAGCAAAGGCAGGGTAGCGCGCAACCACTCTATTAGAAAATAACCGGCTTAGTCTTGCATCGGTTGCGGTGTCTACCATGTTTGGTTCGCCAATTGCCATAAGTAGACGTTCTGGTGCGCTGGCATAGGCAGACTTATCTGTTTTACAAATTTCAAGAAATTCAGCGATACTGTATTCTTCTTCCTGTGCCGCTTCGTATCGTGCTTGGTAATGCTCAAAAATCGTCATAATAACCTCCGAAACCCGCTGTAAAAAGGTGCTTACCTTTTAAAGTCTAGTCACGAATTGGTATTTTTGTGCAATAAAATTAAAAATTTAAGTGAAAAAAGATCATGTTGAACTAATGAACACAACAACACGTATAAACGAAAAAGTAAAAGAATAACATACAAAAAAAGACGCCTAAGCGTCTTTTTAAAATTAGCGTTTAAAGGCTAATTAAGCGAAGTTAGCGTTCGCGAATTCCCAGTTAACAAGCGACCAAAAACCTTTAAGGTAATCTGGACGAACGTTACGGTAATCAATGTAGTAAGCGTGTTCCCATAAATCCACAGTAAGGATTGCAGTAACGCCATCATCAGTTAATGGTGTAGCAGCGTTAGATGTATTAACGATGTCTAGTGAACCATCAGCAAGCTTAACTAACCACGTCCAGCTTGAACCAAAGTTATTTACTGCTTTATCGTTTAATGCCGCTTTAAACGCATCAAAAGAACCCCATTTTGCGTTGATTGCATCAGCAACTGCGCCAGTAGGCTCGCCGCCGCCGTTTGGAGATAAGCTGTTCCAGTAAAAAGTATGGTTCCAGATTTGTGCTGCGTTGTTAAATACGCCGCCTTCTGATGAACATACGATCTCTTCTAGAGATTTGTTTTCAAACTCAGTACCAGGGATTAAACCATTAAGCTTAACCACGTAAGTGTTGTGGTGTTTGCCATGGTGAAACTCTAGTGTTTCTTTTGAAATATGTGGCTCAAGTGCGTCGATTGCATATGGTAGTGACGGTAGTTCAAATGCCATTTTTTTATCTCCATCTTCTTTGGTTGATAGTCCATTTGGTAATACGTAATGCCTGTTGAAACAGACCAGTTACCTATACCAAGCGGTAATATAGTGTTACTATAATTGTTGAGTATTTTACTCAAGTTTAAGCAAACAGCAATGCTATTGCGAAAGACTATTTCAATTGCGGCTTTATTTGCCCATTTTAAGTTATATATTTGTGGTCACGATGAGTTATTTTCAAGACCAAAATATATTTAGCTATCGTTACTTTGAGGTTGTAGATGGAAACCATTGATAAAATTAAACAGCAAATTTCAGAAAACCCAATAATCCTTTTCATGAAAGGGTCACCAAAATTACCAAATTGTGGTTTTTCTTCACAAGCATCGCAAGCGTTAATGTCATGTGGTGAACCATTTGCATACGTTGATATTTTACTTAATCCAGACATTCGTGCTGAGCTTCCAGCATATGCTAATTGGCCAACATTCCCACAACTTTGGGTAGATGGCGAATTAGTTGGTGGTTGTGACATTATTATCGAAATGTTCCAACGCGGTGAATTACAGCCGTTAATTACAGAAACTGCTGCTAAATACAAAGAAGCTGACGCAGAGTAATTTATTACTCAACCTGAACTCAGGTTATTAAGCTCTTTAAACACAAAGCTACTTTAAAAGTGGCTTTGTTGTTTTTAATTTGTGTGAATTTATAAATAAGGAAGGCTCACTTGCACGTTTAAGCCGCCCTCTATTTTGTTATGTAAACTTATATGCCCTTGGTGCGCTTCTGCTATTTCTCTGCATAAGGCTAACCCTAAACCACTCCCCGTACTTTTTGTAGAATAGAAGGGCACTAAAGCATTTGCCATTACTTGCTCGCTCATTCCTTTGCCGCAGTCGCTCACATTTATAACACATGCTTGGGGTACAAACTCGACCTGAATATGTATTTCATTGGCGTTGGAGCCTGACTCGTGTGAATTTTTTAATAAGTTTATCAGCAGCTGCTCGAGTTGTGTTTGATCAGCTTGTAATTCATTGTGTGAATTTTTTATTTCGTAGCTAAATTGCCAGTGGTTTTTTAAATTATTGAGTGTGTTTTGCCAGTTAACCCGCGTTTTTTGTGGCTGAGGTAGCTTAGCAAACTTGCCATAGCCTTGTACAAATTCAGTTAAATGACTAATTCGCTCATCAATAGTTGCAAATACACGGGCAAGGCGAGGCTCATCAACTTTATTTGCGAGCAATTGTGCGCTGTGTAGCATGGATGACATGGGGCCGAGTGAATTATTTAATTCGTGGCTAATAATGCGTATTACTTTTTTCCACACGGCAACTTCTTGGCGACTAAGTTCACGGGTTAACTGTTTAAATATATATAAATGATGCTTTTGATTATTGAGTAAAAACTCCCCAGTGGCTAAATGCCAGGTTTGTGAGTCTTGATTCTCTATTTCTATATTAAAGAGGCCATCAATACCGTGCTCTATAGCTGCTACTAATTGCAGAGGCGAATTTTCGAGTAACTTACTTAGCTGCATACCTTCAAGGCGAGTTGCGCTATTAAATAAACTACGGCTAATTAAATTACTAAATACCACCGTATTATTATCATTGACCAGCAGTAGCGCTTGCGGCGAGCTTTGCAATACTTTATCAAGCATTAACTCGCGCTGGTAAATCCATTGTTTTTCTTGGCGAAGCTGTTTTGCGGTTTGATTATAAAGTTGGCATAGCTTTCCAAGTTCATCATTATTTTTATACGCAAGCAGACTGGAGAGCTCACCATCTTTAAAATTAAGTAATCCGGTTTCGAGCGATTGCATGCCAAGCTTTATTGGCTTGGTGATGGCTCTTGAAAGCAAGGTGCTAAATGTAAGCGTTAGTAATATTAAAAGCAGGGTGTAGTAAATATCAAAGCCACTTAGCGCGGCAATAATAACAACAGGCAGCGCGCTACAAAGCCCGCAAATTAATACAATCTTTTGGCTTAGGGTAAAGTTGCTAATAATGTTTGGCATTAATAATCAATACCCATTTTTTGTAACCGCCTGTAAAGTGCTTGTCGGCTTAAACCAAATTCACGGGCCACTTTGGCTATAACACCTTGATGAGCGCGCATTGCGTGTTCTATTTCCTGTTTGGTCGGCTCTGCTTTTTGTTGTGAAGAGACCGGTGACGAAAGAGCAAAGTCATCGACTGTAAGCACACCTGCAGGTTTTAGTACCGCTACACGCTTACAAGCGTTTTCTAGCTCTCGAACGTTACCTGGCCATTTGTAGTGTTGAAGTGC
This sequence comes from Pseudoalteromonas sp. S3431, assembly GCF_000690035.1. Classification (NCBI taxonomy): domain Bacteria; kingdom Pseudomonadati; phylum Pseudomonadota; class Gammaproteobacteria; order Alteromonadales; family Pseudoalteromonadaceae; genus Pseudoalteromonas; species Pseudoalteromonas sp. S3431. Next base: position 64,596 of record NZ_JJNY01000001.1, on the reverse strand, counting down.
TTGCTCTGTGTTTATAGTCAGCTCTCGGTGAGGTAAAAAGTGGCTAATAAGCGCTAAGACATCATCTTGTCTTTCGCACAGGGCAGGCACATTGAGCTCAATTACGTTAAGGCGATAATATAAGTCTTCCCTAAATCGACCTTGTTCAATTGCTTGTAGTAAGTTTTCGTTAGTGGCCGATATAACGCGCACATTTACTTTTCGTGTTTGTGTTGAGCCTAAACGCTCAAACTCGCCGGTTTGTAGTACGCGTAGTAATTTTATTTGTCCTGAAAGTGGTAAATTACCAATTTCATCTAAAAATAACGTACCGCCATCAGCTGCTTCAAATCGACCAATACGTTGTTTAGTTATCCCCGTGTATGCGCCAGCTTCAGCGCCAAAAAGTTCGGCCTCTATAAGTTCTTGCGGTAATGCACCTGCGTTTACCTTAATAAAAGGTTGCGATACAAGTGGGGAGTTTTTTTGAATAATATGCGCAATACACTCTTTGCCACTCCCATTAGGGCCTGTAATTAATGCAGATATATCAGATTTAGCCACTTGTAGCGCCATAGTAACCAGTCGTTCCATCGCAGTACTTTTAAATATTAGCCCAGCAAGGTCTGCATTTTTAAATGTACCTTCACGTTCTTGTTGATGGCGATTATGTGTCGCCACTATTTTTTTAGCACTGCCTAGCTCTATTAAGTTACCGATACAAACTAGTAGTTTTGCATCATCCCAGGGTTTTGGTAAGTAATCAGCAGCACCTGCTTTTACAAGCTCAATGGCGGTGGCAAGTTCGGTCCAAGCTGTAATAAGTATAATAGGTAGGTGTGGGTTTATTTCTCGTAGTTCATAAAACAACGCTTTACCTTCTTCGCCAGAGGTGGTGTCGCTGGTAAAGTTCATGTCTTGAATTACAAGCTCAATTCGTTGATAGCGAACTATTTGCAGAGCATCAAACGGATTTGTTGCAGTGACTACCGAAAAGTCGTGGATCTCGAGCAACAATGAAAGTGCGTCGAGTACTGCTTGGTTATCATCAACAATGAGTATTTTATGAGTCATAGGTTATTTTTATAATTTTTTGATGGCTACACTGCCTTACTAAGCAGTGTAGCATAGTGATTTACATATAATTAAATAGTGCGAGTTGCGATACTGGGCGAAATATTGGCAGCGCGTTTAGCTGGCGCTAATACTGCAAGTAAACTCATTAAAAATACGGCAATGGCGGTAACGGCTATATAACTTGGCGGTAGTGCGGCTACAGAAAAAGACTGCATTAACATTTTCCCAAGTAGTATTGCTGTTACTACACCTAAGGCTAAACCTAGGCTACAAATTAATGCATTTTCTACTAAAAAGTAGCTAACAATAGCTGACTTTCTTGCGCCAAGTGCTCTGCGTGTACCAATTTGCTTAGTACGTTTGCTAATATTAAATAAGGTTAAGCCAAAAATACCGAGAGCGGTTATAAGCACTAAAATAGTGATTAATACTATGAGCATGCGCATCATAAGGCGATCTTGAGCGGTGTACTCATTTTTTAGTTCATCAAGCCCTTTAATGTTATTAATAACGCGCTTACTGTAATTTGCAAGCATGGCATTTTCTATTTCTTTCATTACAGTTGCTCGCTGACCTGGCTCTGTACGAACGGCAACTTGTGTATAACTTTCTGCTTTAATATAAGGAATAAACGCAAAATTATCGGGTTTACTGTCTTTGAGCCACGGGCCTTTCATTTTTCCGATCACGCCAATAACTTTAAGTGGTTGGTCACCAAAATAAACTATTTTCCCTAAACCATCTCCATCAGGATAGAGCTCATCAAGTAGGACTTTAGTGACTATAGTGACGTTGGTGCGCTTTTGTGTAATTTCGTTTGTAACGAGCACTTCATTTTCGGTAAAGTTTCGCCCTGCAATTAAGTTAACGCCGTAGGTATTAATAGCATGATCGTCTATAAAAATATAAGCGGCCCTGACACTTAGGCCTTCTTGTGGAGCAGGTTTTAAATTAAAGCTCGAAGCGCTGCCACCCCCTGATAGCGGAATACTACTGCTTAATGCGGCATCAACTACGCCTGGCATTTTCCTAAGCATGCTTTCATCAAGCTCAAACTGCTGGCTCAAGTTAATATCAGTACCAAAGGTCATTACATTAAACTTAAATATATCTTGCTCAGGGTAGCCCGTTTCTTGGTTTAAATAACTAATTCTATCTTGAATGATAAATGCAGCATTACTGACTATTGCCGTTGTGATTGCAATTTGAATTAGCAGTAATACAGCGCCCACCTTTGAGCGGCATAAGGCGTTAAATATAGGTTTTATTTCTAACATTGTTAAATTCCTTATTGGCTCTTAAGATAAATAGCAGGATTGGTTTTACACACTAACCAAGCTGGGTACAAACCAGCCAAAATGCAGGTTGTAATTGCAATCAATGGGGCGCTCAATAGCATGGTTAAATCCATTGTCGCTAAATTTTCATAGTAGTCGTAGCTTTGCCCTACGCCCATTAAGCCAAGTTGTGCTAGTACAATTCCTAGCATGCCACCTATAAAGCCAAGCATGGCGACCTCAACTAAGTGCTGTAAAAATATTTGCCTTTTACTCGCACCTAATGCGCGTCTTACACCTACTTCTGGCGCTCTGCGTAAAAACTTGGCTAAAAGTAAACCTAAAATATTGGCTAAGCAGACACCTAAAAACATAAAGCTCAGGCCCACTAAAATTTTATTGTCTTCGGTGACGACGTTATTGTATTGCATCCATTGGTTTACATCGCGAAGTTTATACTCAAGTTCTTTACGATTAAATCGCCCACGTTTTTGTTGTTCCTGCATATAGGCTAATAAGTAATTTTGATAGGCTTGTTTTTGTTCAAGCGTATTTAGCTCTGCCCAAAACTGGATCCATACTTGCTCAGATTGCAGTTTATCTGCAAAGGTTGGTGTGTTTTCGTGCTTCCATCCATTGCTATTGCCCCAACTTACGAGCTCTTTTGCCTTTATTAAGCTAAAGGGCATAAATAACTCTTCTACTTGATTAAATGCACCGTTATTTAAATCATAATATTTAATATTGAGAGGCCAATGGTTAATAACACCAGCTACTTGGTAGCTTGCATCATCTAAGTAAATCAGTTCTCCGACAGAGTTTTTTCCTGCAAATAGTTTATCGTTTATCTCTTGGGTAATAACAACCACAGGTGCAGCTGAGTTTTCTTGCTCTTTGCTCCAAGCCCCACCGTACAAAAATGACAAATCAAACATGTTAAAAAAGTCAGGCGTTGTCATCCGTGCACTGCCAATAAAGGGTTTTATTTTATCTGAATCTAAATAAACTGAAAAGCCGGTACGCATCATAGCCACTTTTTTCTCTGACGTGGGCGCGTTTAATAAGTTCTCAGCATCTTGATAGGTCAGTTGCAGTGGCATGTTATCTTCTGTCCACCACGTACTACCATCGTCCATTGTTTGTAATTGCACACTGTAAAGTTGGCTGCTTTTTTCTGGGATAGGATCGGCCGACATCATATGATAAACACTAAGGCTGGTCATTGTTATGCCTATACCTATCGCAATGGCAAGTACCATTAAAAAGCTAACCAGTGGGGTGCGCTTGAAGCTGCGCCAACTTAAATCTAAATAATGAATAAACATTAGTTAAACCCCCGATGCTGTTTTTATAGTTTGCGCGCCCTGATAAAGCGTAAAGTCGGCAAGCTGCCCATCAACTACTTGAATATTACGCGGAGCACGGCGGGCTAATTCGCTATCATGCGTTACCATTACAATAGTGGCACCGTCGCGATTGATTTGTTCAAGTAACTCCATAACTTGGCGAGCCATTAAGCTGTCAAGGTTACCTGTTGGCTCATCGGCTAGTAAAAAACGAGGTTCACCAGCAAGCGCACGGGCTATTGCAACACGTTGTTGCTGGCCACCAGAGAGTTGTTGAGGTAAGTGTTTAGCGCGAGATGCTAAACCAACTTGTTCAAGGCATTGCTCAATTCGACGTTTTCGCTCATTTGCTTTAATCCCTCTATAGCGAAGAGGAACTTCTATGTTCTCATATAAATTTAAATCAGGGATTAAATTAAAGCCTTGGAATATAAAGCCAATTTTTTGATTACGTAAATCAGCACGTTGGTTGTCGTTTAAGCTGCCAACATTAACACCATCCAACAGGTACTCACCTTCGCTAAAAGGCTCGAGCATACCTGCAATATTTAAAAAGGTTGTTTTTCCTGAGCCGCTAGGACCGGTAACAGCAATAAATTCGCCTTCGTTTACTTGCAGGTTAAAGTCTCGAAGTGCATGGGTTTGTACCATTTCTGTTTGGTATACTTTACTTACATTGTTCATTTGTAACATGGGTGTTCCTAATTATTTTTAGCGTTGGTTGAGAACGTCTGTTTAATTTAATAAAATCGTGTCGGCTTGTTTAAAGTCGCTGTAGCTTGAAATAATAATTTCATCGTTTTCTTTAACACCGCTTAAAAGTTCAACCGCGTTAATGCTTGTGGCGCCTATAGTAATAGGTATGCGTTTTGCAATATTGCCTTCTACCTTATAAGCAACAATTCCGCCTTGCTGCATAAATGCACCGCGCTTTACTTGCATTACACCTTCTCGGTTGTCGAGTAAAATACGTGCAGTTAAGCGTTGGTTCTGACGAATGTTGTTAGTAACGCCTTTAAATCGGACGCGTGCTGTTACTTCACGGTTATTAACTTCTGGTGATATGGCGGATAAATTCCCTATCACTGTTTCATTGCCTAACTTAAGCTCTACTTCCATACCGAGTCCTAATTCGTTTGCGTAACTTTCAGGTACTTGGAGCTCTGCTTCGAAATTACTTAAGTCGACGAGTGTCATAAGAGGTTGGCTTTGCGTCACTGCGGCTTTTTGTTGCACTAATAGGTTACCCACGATCCCAGTAACGGTAGCTTTAATAGATAGGTTGCTTACTTTTCTGATTAAATCATCAACAATAAGTTGCTGGCGGGTCACATCACTTTTAGCTGCTTGTAGCTCAAAGGCGAGCGTGTCTTTGGCTAGCAATACCTCTTGTTGTGCATGCTTATAGGTGAGTCTTGCACGTGATAAATCATCAACTGCTTTTTCAAGATCAATTTGGCTAATTAAGTGCTTTTGAATTGATAACTGCGCCCGGCGATTTTCGCGCTCAGCGGCGTTAAGCTCAACTTGTGCCATATCAAGTGTTTTATTTAAAGTGAGTGTTTGGCGTCTTGCTTGCAAATGCTGCCTTTGCTGCTCGCCTTGTAGTCGTTTAAGTACAGACTCCTGTTGCTTTAATTCGTTAGTTAACTCAGGGCTTTGCAGCAGAGCAAGTGTGTCCCCTTGCTTTACTGTATCGCCAGCCTTTACTTTTAAATCTATAAAACCACGTTCTGGGCTGTAGATTTTAGGAGCATTAGCAGCAACAATTTTACCACTGGCGGCAATGTCTCGAATGAGCGCTTTAACGTGTACTTTGGCAACCTGTACTTTTGAGCGGCTAATAGAGCTTTTAGCGCTATGACTCGTTAAAAAAATATAAGCAATTGTCGAGGCTACAATGAAAATAACCGCAGTGATGACCGCGTATTTTTTATAGTTCATAGGTGCCTTTACTTGTACGTCTTGTGCGCTGGTATCTTTAATCATTAGGCTCTCCTACACGGCTTTTATATATTTTTCACACAGTAGAAAAAAAACTGCGGTGCAAATAGCGACAATAGGAGATATCAAAAATAAACTAAGCATAAACATAATTATTCCACTTAACGAATGTGTATAGCTCTATACTATTAGCATGCCAAAGCGTAACTCACTGTAATTAGGTAATTAAATTTTATTTTATGTGTTTTTATATGTCCGCGGACATAAAAGTGTCCGCAGTGGACGCATTAGTAAATAAAAATTCACTATTAAGAGATTAAAAATGCCACAAATATTAATAACTATACTAATGACCAGTAAAAAGAAGAGAGGTTAAGCCTCAAAATTACGGAAATAGCACAAAACTATCTAAATGTTAACTAACTTTATCGGTGTATGTTGAATATTTATTCACTGAATGAGGGCTTTACGTTTACGTAAGCTGTAGCTTTTTACTTGGTTGTTTTTACAAAATGTTAAACTTGACACCAGTGTCATGAAAAAATAACGCCTAATATACGACTAAATGTTAAAAATAATGATGAAAAAGAAATCTTGCTATGAAGTGAGAAATATTCAAGAATGTGAATATGTATTCAAAATGCTATTGACTCTATTTACGATAGAGGCTAGTTTTGTCCGTCTGTTAGCAAATCGTCGAGCAGTTCATCCACGCTAACAGTGCAGCAAGGGGAGGGGTCTATGTTATACGACTCAAAATTAGAAAAAGAAAATTGTGGCTTTGGCTTAATAGCCCAAGTTAATGGTCAAGCTAGTCATAGGCTTATTCGTACTGCTATTACGGGGCTTGATCGCATGCAGCATCGTGGCGGTATATCTGCCGATGGTAAAACAGGTGATGGCTGTGGTTTATTATTACAAAAACCAGATAGCTTTTTTCGTGCTATTGCGGCTGAGAACAATTGGCACTTAGGTAAAAATTATGCCGTAGGTATGATTTTTTTAAATTCAGATCCTGTTTTAGCACAAGCTGCAAAACAAATACTTAGCGAAGAATTAGAAAAAGAAACGCTAAATATTTTAGGTTGGCGCGTAGTGCCAACCGACCCATCAATGTTAGGTCCTATAGCAGTACAACAATTACCTGGGTTTGAACAAATTTTTGTTAGTGCGCCAGAAGGTTGGCGTTCTAAAGATTTAGAGCGACGCTTATATGTAGCGCGTCGTCGTGCTGAAAAGCGTATTGTTGATGATGAAGCTTTTTATATTGCAAGCTTATCTGGATTAGTTACTATCTATAAAGGCCTTATGATGCCTGCAGATTTACCTAACTTTTACCTAGATTTAGCTGATATTCGTATGACCAGTGCGATTTGTGTTTTTCATCAACGATTTTCTACTAATACTCAACCGCGTTGGCCTCTTGCTCAACCTTTTCGTTATTTAGCACACAATGGTGAAATTAATACCATTGAAGGTAACCGCCAATGGGCACGTGCGCGTTCTTATAAGTTTGCGTCACCACTTATTCCTGATTTACAAACAGCGGCACCGTTTGTAAACGAAACTGGTTCTGATTCATCAAGCTTAGATAATATGCTTGAACTGTTTTTAGCTGGCGGCATGGATTTATTCCGTGCGATGCGCATGCTCGTTCCACCTGCATGGCAAAAAAACCGTGCAATGGACGATGATCTACGTGCATTTTACGACTTTAACTCTATGCATATGGAACCATGGGATGGTCCGGCAGGTATTGTAATGTCGGATGGTCGTTTTGCGGCGTGTAACCTTGACCGTAATGGACTTCGCCCTGCGCGTTATGTAATTACACAAGATGGCTTTATTACGCTTGCATCAGAGGTGGGTATTTGGGATTACACTGCTGATGAAGTGGTTGAAAAAGGTCGTGTTGGTCCAGGTGAATTATTAGTTATTGATACTAAGCTTGGCAAAATTTGGCATTCGGATGAAATCGATCAAGATTTAAAATCTCGCCATCCATACAAGTCATGGCTTGAAGAAAATGTTAAACGTTTAGTTCCATTTGAAGAACTTACTGAGCAAGATGCCGGTAATCGTTCTTTTGATAATGAAACGCTAGCTAAATATCAAAAAATGTTTGGTTATACCAACGAAGAGCTTGATAGCGTTATTCGTGTAATGGGTGAAAACGGCCAAGAAGCAACAGGCTCAATGGGTGATGACACGCCATTTGCTGTGCTTAGTGAAGGGCATCGTTCACTTTATGATTACTTCCGCCAAAAATTTGCGCAAGTAACAAACCCACCTATCGATCCACTGCGTGAAAATCATGTAATGTCACTTGCGACATGTATTGGTAGTGAGCAAAATGTATTTAACGAAACAACAGGCCACGCTAAGCGCCTACAGTTTGATACGCCAATTTTAATGTACGCAGACATGCAGCAATTATTAAATGCTGATGAAGCACATTACAGCTACTGTAAAATTGATATTACGTATACAGTTGAAGAAGGATTGGAAAAAGCAGTATCGCGAATTTGTGATATTGCGCAGAAAAAAGCAGCATCGGGCTGTATTATGCTTGTTCTAACAGACCGCAACTTTGATGAAACGAATTTACCTATTCCAGCAGCTATGGCTGTGGGCGCGGTGCAAAATCGTCTTGTTGATAATAATCTTCGTTGTGAATCGAATATTATTATTGAAACCGGTAGTGTGCGCGATGCACACCAATTTGCAGTTTTATTAGGTTTTGGTGCAACTGCCATTTATCCATACCTTGCGTATGAATCGTTAGTTGCAATGAGCGACAATAAAATTATTGATAAGTCGTATTGCGAAGTAACGCTTGCTTATCGTAAAGCCATTAACAAGGGCTTATATAAAATTATGTCTAAAATGGGCATAAGTACGGTTGCGTCATATCGTTGCTCAATGTTGTTTGAAGCGGTTGGTTTATCTGATGCTATTGTACAAATGTGTTTTAAAGGAGTGGCAAGTCGCATACAGGGTGCCTGTTTTACCGATTTTGATGACGATCAACAGAGCCTACATAAACTTGCTTTAAGTAAACGTAAATTATTAAGCCACGGCGGTTTGTTTAAGTATGTTCATGGTGGCGAATATCATGCTTATAATCCGGATGTAATCCAAACCCTACAAAAAGCAGTTCGTTCTGGTGAATACACCGATTACAGTGAGTATGCAAAACTCGTTAATAATCGTCCGATTGCTACGCTACGTGACATGCTTTCGCTTAAATTGCCTGAAACCGGCATTAGCATTGATGATGTCGAGCCTGCAGAAAATCTTTATAAACGATTTGATTCGGCCGCAATGAGTATTGGTGCTTTATCGCCAGAAGCGCATGAGGCGCTAGCAATTGCGATGAACCGCTTGGGTGGGTGTTCAAACTCGGGTGAAGGCGGCGAAGATAAGCTGCGTTACGGTACCGAAAAAAATTCACGTATTAAGCAAGTCGCTTCAGGTCGATTTGGCGTAACGCCGCATTACTTACGCAGTGCTGATGTTATTCAAATTAAAGTAGCGCAAGGTGCAAAACCAGGTGAAGGCGGGCAATTACCGGGTGAAAAAGTAACCCCATATATTGCTAAACTTCGTTATTCGGTGCCAGGTGTTACGTTAATTTCGCCACCACCACATCACGATATTTACTCAATTGAAGATTTAGCACAGCTAATTTTTGATTTAAAACAAGTAAACCCTAAAGCACTTATTTCTGTAAAACTGGTTTCAGAACCAGGCGTAGGAACCATTGCGACAGGTGTTGCTAAAGCCTATGCCGATTTAATTACTATTTCTGGCTATGATGGCGGTACAGGTGCAAGCCCACTTACTTCAGTTAAATATGCCGGTAGCCCATGGGAGCTTGGCCTTGCTGAAACACAGCAAGCACTTGTTGAAAATGGCCTTCGTCATCGCATTCGCCTGCAAACAGATGGTGGCTTAAAAACAGGTTTAGATATTATTAAAGCAGCAATTCTAGGTGCTGAAAGCTTTGGCTTTGGTACTGGCCCAATGGTTGCCCTTGGTTGTAAATACTTGCGTATTTGCCACTTAAATAACTGTGCGACCGGTGTTGCAACACAAGACGAAACACTTCGCCAAAAGCATTATCACGGCCTACCAGAAATGGCGATGAACTACTTTAAGTTTATAGCGCAAGAAGCCCGTGAAATTATGGCAAGCTTGGGTGTTGTAAACTTAACTGACTTAATTGGTCGTTTAGATTTGCTTGAAGCCATTGAAGGTAAAACAGCAAAACAGAGGAAAATTGATTTATCTTCTGTAGTTGCTCAGCCTAATAACCCAACTGGTGAAACACTTTATTGTAGTGCGCCTAATAGTTCGCATTACCTAGGTAAGTTAAACGAAAGTTTATTAGCTAAAGCGCAAGAGGCAATTGATACGTCAAGCGGTATCTCGCTTGTTAGTCGTATTTGTAATACAGACAGATCGGTTGGTGCAATGCTTTCTGGCTATATTGCTGATAAATATGGCAACCAAGGTATGGCTGCGGACCCAGTCGTAATTGAACTACACGGTACTGCGGGTCAATCATTTGGCGTGTGGAATGCAGGTGGCCTTGAAATGACATTGGTTGGCGATGCTAACGATTACGTAGGGAAGGGCATGGCTGGTGGCAAGCTAGTTATTCGTCCACCACTTGGCTCGTCGTTCGAAAGTCATAAAGCTACAATTGCAGGCAACACATGCTTATATGGTGCGACAGGCGGTAAATTGTTTGCAGCTGGATGTGCCGGAGAGCGTTTTGCAGTTCGTAACTCAGGTGTACAAGCCGTTGTTGAAGGCGTAGGTGATAACGGTTGTGAATACATGACTGGCGGCGTTGTATGTGTACTGGGCAACGTAGGCGTTAACTTTGGTGCTGGTATGACAGGTGGTTTCGCTTATATTTTAGATGAGCGAAATGATTTTGAAAAGCGCATTAATCCCGAACTAGTAGAAGTGGTTACACTTGAAGAATTAGCATCGCATCAAGAACATTTACGCGGCTTAATTGCTGAGCATTTAGAGCTTACGGGTTCATGCAGAGCAGAAAGTATTCTAGCTAACTTTGAATTGTACTTACCGATGTTCAAATTAGTAAAACCAAAATCAAGCGACGTAAAAAGTTTACTCGGGCATCGCGCTCGCAGTAGTGCCGAACTACGTGTTCAGGCGCAATAAGGGGGCAGTATGAGCGAAAATGTATATCAATTTATAGACGTGCAGCGTGTAGACCCACGCAAAAAACCAATCTCGTCACGTAAAAAATCTTTCGTAGAAATTTACGAACCCTTTTCAGAGAATCAGGTTAACTCACAAGCTGACCGTTGTTTAGATTGTGGTAACCCATACTGTGAGTGGAAATGCCCTGTACATAACTACATTCCACAATGGTTAAAGTTAATACGCACGGGCCGTATTATAGAGGCGGCTGAGCTTTCTCATCGTACCAATAGTTTACCAGAAGTGTGTGGCCGCGTTTGTCCACAAGACCGCTTGTGTGAGGGCTCGTGTACGCTCGATGAAGAGTTTGGTGCGGTTACAATTGGTAATATTGAAAAGTACATTACTGATGAGGCATTTAAAATGGGCTGGAAGCCTGATATGTCTTATGTAACATGGACCGACAAAAAAGTAGCCATTATTGGTGCTGGCCCTGCAGGTTTAGGATGTGCTGATATTTTAGTACGAAATGGCGTTAAGCCAGTGGTGTTTGATCGTCACCCAGAAATAGGTGGACTACTCACATTTGGTATTCCTTCTTTTAAACTTGAAAAATCAGTAATGCAAAAGCGCCGTGAAATTTTCACTGAAATGGGCGTAGAATTTAAGTTAAATGTTGAGGTAGGTGTTGATATTACACTTGATCAAATTTTAGCTGATTACGACGCTGTGTTTTTAGGGGTTGGTACGTATCAGAGTATGCGTGCAGGTCTTGAAAATGAAGATGCACCGGGTGTTCACGATGCACTCCCGTTTTTGATTGGTAACACGAACCGTGTAATGGGCTACGACGAGACAAAACAACCGTGTATTGATATGGCTAATCAAAAAGTAGTTGTACTCGGCGGTGGTGATACAGCTATGGACTGTGTGCGTACGTCTATTCGTCAAAATGCTGCAAAAGTAACGTGTGCTTATCGCCGTGACAAAGAAAATATGCCAGGCTCTAAACGTGAAGTTAAAAATGCGAAAGAAGAAGGCGTTATATTTACGTATAACGTTCAGCCTAAAGGCATTGTATTGAACGATAAAGGTAAAGTAACCGGCGTTAAAATGGTTAAAACTAAATTAGGCGAACCTGACGCAAAAGGCAGAAGCCGTGCTGAAGAAGTACCTGGTTCAGAACATGTTATTGAAGCAGACCAAGTTATTATGGCGTTTGGTTTCCAGCCTCACAAAATGGATTGGTTAGAAAAATACGATGTAGAAATAAACAACTGGGGCGGTATTAACGCACCAGAACAAGGTGAGTTTACACATCAAACTACTAACCCTAAAATATTTGCTGGTGGCGACATTGTACGTGGTTCAGATTTAGTGGTAACTGCTATTTTTGAAGGACGTAATGCCGCAGAAGGTATTATGGACTACCTTAAAGTATAACTATTTTTTGGTTACTTTAAATATACGTTAAAGCAAGCTTTCGAGCTTGCTTTTTTTATACGTAATGATGCCTAGACCAACCTGCATAAATCTTTGAGAAGTTTAACGAATTAAATTGCACTGTAACGTCGTTAAGGATTTTTTATTTAGAACAACTAGGGTATGTTGATCTTTCAGGATTAAAGTTTGTTCAATCTAGGGGCGATTTAATCGCGGAGCGGGGTTTGTAACCTAGTGGGATTGTTGGTAACTGCTCCTGCGTTAGCCAACTGGCTTATATTCATTTAAGAATAAAAAAATTGAGCAAATCTTCCGCGTCCTGCTAATGCACCTTACCTAAACCTATGTAGGTAACAAAGACTTAATCGTCCTTAGAAAGAATCCAAAGGGCAGCGCATATTTGGCATTTATGCTACGTCATCCAAATTTATGGGGAATAATCACACTACATTTGCCTAAATACCAAACATACGGCTGAAAAATTAATCACGAAAGGTCAACACGCCCTAATTATTTATTCTTTATATAAATAATGTAGGCAATTAGGTCTAATATTAGAGAATACTTAACCGTGAAGGTAGGGAGAAAGAATCTAATTCTACTTTTTCCGTATTTTAGTATGGTATTAAGTATTGATTAATTAACTAAATAAATACAAAATACGCGGCTTATTTACTATTTGCTTACTTTGCGTTCTGGGTTGGCGTCATTTACGAAAAGAAAACTGATAAATTATGCACAAATACTTCGATAAAACAGAAAGAGAATTAATAGTAAGGTTTTTCTCATCAATAGGCTTTATATCCACATTTTTGATGTCGTGTATTGCATTTACTAATAGCGAATATTTTCTTTTTGTGACACTTGTCGGTTCGACACTTATCTATATTTGGGCATTTAATATTTACAAAGAGGTAGAAAAGTCTGCAAATGCGATTTTATATAATCTTTATGGATTGATGCTTTACTTAGTTGTTACTGGCGGCGCTGAAGGTACAGGTCCAATTTGGATATTTATTGTATCACCAGTAACATATTCTATTCGAGGATTAAAGCGAGGGACATTTGATATATTCATATTTTTGCTAGCGATAATGTTAGGCTTTTATTGCGCAGATATGTTTAATATTTATGAATATAAACCAGCACAATTTCCTTATAGAATTGTATTTTCGTTTATTATTGTCGCTTTACTCACAGGCTTTTATGAACAATCAAGAGAGAAGTACAGCAATAAAATAATAGCTTTAAGTCAAAGAAATGAACGATTAGCAACAATCGATCCATTAACTGAGCTTCCTAACCGTCGTCATGCAATGAATAAGTTAAGTGAATTCAAAAAGGAACATGCTTACAAAGGCATACCTTTTGTATTGCTACTAGCTGATGTTGATAACTTCAAAAAAATTAATGATAAATATGGACATAACTTTGGCGATGAGGCACTTATTCATTTAGCTAAGATTTTTAAGAAAAATATTCCACAAAATGCTGTTGCTTCTCGTTGGGGGGGAGAGGAGTTCTTAATAGCAGTACCTAATGTAAGTGTTGCAGAAGGGGTAAATGTAGCAGATAAAATCCATGATTCACTTAAAAAAGCAGCGGTAAGTTTACGTACTAATACTGTAAACTTAACAATTAGTATTGGTGTTGTTCAAAGTGAAGAAAACAGATCAATTGATCTTGATATTAAACATGCTGATCAGCAACTCTACAAAGCCAAAGAGCAAGGTAAAAATAGAACTTGCTCAGCTTAGTAACCATCTATATTTGCTAATCCATAGAGAAGGAGTCAAGAGAAGGTTTCGTTTTGGCCTTTCTTCGTTTTACACTCATGTAGCAAAAGAAATTACAGGTAATTTGGAGCGCAATAAGTATCGTGTAACTCCCTTTTAAGTATTGTGAATCTCTGTCAAACTCAACAGCTAAATATAAACCGGCGAATGACAATTGAAACACTAAAACTATATTTACAAAGCGTAATAAACGTTGTTTAAATTGAGTATGTTTAAATCGACTTAAAAGCATTAAGAGCACACATACTATTATTAAAAGCCAACTAAAACCTATACACATATAAATGACACTATTTTGCATTATATTTATCTCTTAGCAATTTGATACATGTTGATTTGTTAGAAATCGGTAGCTAAATAGCACTAGGCATGTGCCATTATCAGTTCTTTTGCGTTAGCTTTAGCCGTCTTACTTACGTTGTCTCCAGCTAATAGGCGAGCTATTTCATTAACTCGTCCATCTTTATTTAAAGGCAGCATATGAGTAAATGTTTCACCTTGAGCAATTTCTTTAGCTACAAAGAATTGTTGATGCGCACTGCTAGCGACTTGCGGTAAATGCGTTACACAAATTACTTGAGTTGATTTACCTAACTGACGTAATAGTTTTCCAACTGCCGATGCAGTAGGGCCTGATATACCTACGTCAACTTCATCAAAAATAAGTGTTGGGGTTGTTACTTTTTGTGCAATAATCACTTGAATTGCTAAGCTAATACGCGAAAGCTCCCCCCCAGATGCTACTTTAGCAAGCGGTTGTAGTGGCTGTCCTGGGTTAGTTGAAACTAAAAATGATACATTGTCGTACCCTAAACTGTTGGGTGCACGCTCAACTTCTTGAGTTAATGCTATTTCAAATACACCATTTTCCATTGACAGGTTAGCCATACTCTCACTGATCAAAGTGTTTAGTGTATTTGCGTACTCTTTACGACTTTTGCTTAACTGATCGCTTGCCTGTTGGTATGTCACTCGCGCATTTTCTATTTCGGATTCTAGTTGTTCTAATCGAGCACTATTAGTACTAATTGACTCCAGTTCCTGTGAAATAGATTGATGAAACTCAACTAGGGCTTGTGGTTTTATATGGTGTTTGCGAGCTAAGTCCATTGCACCACTTAGTCTATTTTCTACTTCAACTAAGCGAGCTGGGTCTAAATCTGCTTGTTCAGTGTAATCACGCACTTCGCGACTCGCTTCTTCAACTTGTACAGCGGCTTCGCTAAGCATAGCAGCTACGCTTACTAAACCTTCGTCATATTGAGCCAGTTCGGTAAATTGCTGAGCACTATGTTGTAACAACGAGCACGCATTTTGTTCATCGCTTTCGTAAAGGTGCTGTAGCTCTCGTTGGCAGGCTTCTAAAATGGTTTGGCTATTACTGAGTTTATAATGCTCAGCCTCTATTTGTTCAAATTCATTTTCTTGCAAAGCAAATTCATCTAGTTCTGCAACTTGATATTCTAAAAGTTGTTTTTGAGCCGCTTGCTGTAATTGTTGCTGCTCTAGGTGCTTAAATTCTTTTTGTAAGTTAGCGAACAGCTTATAGTTTTGGCTCACGCCGTTAACTAAATCATTGTGACCGGCATAGGCATCAAGTAATTGTAATTGATGCTCAGCTTTCAAAAGATACTGATGGGCATGTTGCCCATGAATAGAAATTAAATATTGACCAAGTTCTTTTAGCTGTGCGGCGGTTACCGCACTACCATTAATATAACTTTTACTGCGGCCATTTTTACATACCACCCTACGTAATAAGCACTCGTTATCGGCATTTGCTAACATGTGTCGTTCTAAAAAAGCGTTAGCTAGTGGAAGTGCACTTAAATCAAATTGTGCACATACTTCTGCCTTGTCAGTGTTAGGGCGGACCGCTGAGGCTTCTGCTCGCTCACCTAAACACAGTGAAAGCGCATCAATGGCTATAGACTTACCTGCACCTGTTTCACCGGTGATGGCGGTCATACCGTTTTGCCATTCGGTACTTAAATTACTTACTATTGCAAAATTTTTAACTTCTAAACCAATTAACATACTGTTTATCCATCCAGTCAATTAACTGTTAATTTATACAGTGTTTTGGTTTTTTGCAAATTAATTTTTTAGTATTTAAGCAACACTTGCCTCTTCGTTAATAGGAGAGTCATTAGTTTTTTGTTGCAAAAATTCAACTTCTTCTTTTTTATCAATGTGTTGATGGATGTCTTCTGTTTGGATAGTAAATATTAACGAAGGTAGTTCAGTGTCATAAAAAGCTTTGTTATATAAAATACCTTGATGAGGTAGCTCAGCTATAAAGTGCTGTAAGTTATCAATTAAACTTTTAGCCGAATTAGTTTGATAAGTTTTATTTAATTCGTTAGATAAAGTGCTGACGAGTAAATCAGTTACATCTTCTAATTTTTGTAAATTGTCATCATTATGTGCTTGTACTACGAAAAAATTACTAACAATTGCCTGGACTCTAGGAACGTGTTTCGGGCGTATTACCTTAACATCCAACAATTCATTTAGTTTGCTTTTCAAACGCGTACTAATTTTTGAAACTCGATCATTAAAAATTCTCTTCTTGGTTTCGCTTGCTATACGACGATTATTTTCAACTATTAAATAGCTACCTAGTAGCGTAATTAATAACAAAAGTGAAAAAAATACAACATACGTCATTTGCTATAGTTCCTAATAATATTATTTTTTATTTTGCGATATTTTGCTCTAAAGTCTTACACTTGGCAATAAAATTAGTATAAACGACTACCCCAATTTAATTTAGTACGTAAAACGTTGTAGTAAGAATAATTTTTTGGATGAATTAAACGCAGTTTTTTATCTGCTTTCTTAATGACAACCTCATCGCCAGGTAAAACAGCAAGCACAACATGGCTGTCGCAACTTACCTGTAGGCTATCTGTATTTTCTAGGCTTAGCTTTAAGCGTACTTCGTTATCAGCATCAACGACTAATGGTCTGCTCGATAATGTATGTGGGAACATAGGTACTAACGAAATAGCATTAAGCTCCGGTGTCAAAATAGGTCCGCCACCTGAAAGTGAATACGCCGTTGAGCCTGTTGGTGTTGATACAATTAAGCCATCCGAGCGCTGTGAAAATACAAAATCTTTATTAATAAAGGCTTCAAACTCAATCATATGTGCAACTTTATCGGCATGAAGCACGGCTTCATTGACCGCAGAATTAGCGCTTTTTAATTCGTTGTGGCGGTATACCTCTACTTCAAGTAAAAAGCGATTTTCTTCAATAAAATCACCACTTAAAACTTGTTCTAAACTTGGTTCAAAACCTTCAGGGTTAAGATCAGTTAAGAACCCAAGGTTCCCCCTGTTAACACCGATTACTGCTACGTTGAAACGAGCTAAAACACGTGCTGCGCCCAACATGTTACCGTCACCTCCAACGACAATAGCCAAATCAGCCAGTTCCCCTAAGTCGACTAACTTAACTAGTTTATCTGTGGGTACATCAACTAACTGGCCACCAGTGCGTTTTTCTACGATAACCTCAAAACCAAGTGCAAGTAAAAATGTATGCAGACGTTGTAGTGTTGCGGCTGCACCAGGGTGGTTTGGTTTACCAATAAGGCCAATGGTTTTAAAAGGAGAATCCATAATGTGTACACTATAAGTTTGAATGTTTGTAGAGTAACCCAAAAGAGAAGTGTTTGAAAATACAGATCTTAGCTTAAATTGGTATGATTAACTTACCTAGGTAATTAATTTAGTTTTATTAGCTACCAGCATACTATGTGACTTGAAATAACTGTAAATGCCCCGATATATCAGACATGCAACAAGATGTAGATAACATGAAATTAAATCCACGAGATCAGCAAATTTTTTCAGCTGTTATGAACATGTACTGTAATGGTGAGGGGTTACCCGTCCCATCAACAAAAATTGCTAAGCTTAAAGGCATGGCTGTGTGTTCGGCTACGGTACGTAATGCGATGGCTCGCTTAGAAAAAGTGGGCTTATTGTATTCACCTCATACATCTGCAGGCCGTGTGCCTACAAATGAGGGGTTTGATTATTGGTTTGACGAGTTCTTTCCACTCGCTGATATTGCTAATTATTGGCAACCAGAGCAATCACAACTCGTTGAACTTGCTCATGGTTTGAGCCAAAAATATCAGGTGTGTTGTTGTGTGGGTTTGCCACAAGCCAGCTCGCAGCAAGTATTTAGAGTAGAGGTACTTGATTTTGATTCTACCGACTGGCTTATTTTATTAATAGACAGAGCAGGGCAGAGCCATAATATTTGTATTGATAAGCCTCATGATTCGTCAGACTCTGTTCGTTATCAGTTTGCAACGTGGTTAAACACCGTCTTTAGTCAACAAACCTTGATGGAAGGTTTATACCGTATGCAAGCTATGGCTAATACCGCGCCTCGAAATTGTCACGATTCGCTTAATCAATGGACGCGACAACTAAGCCAAAAATTAGGCTCAGATAACAGTATTGTTGTTGGTGAAAATTACCTTTACAAACAAATTGATTGTGAACAAAGCTTAAATATTGGTGTCTCATTTTTAAATTATGTAGAAGATAAGCTCGCTTTTAAAAATGGGTTATCGGTACTTAATAGCGAAAAATTACCTTTTACTGAGTGCGATGAATTGATTGTAATAAGTGTCCCGTACTTTCAAAATCAAGAATACCAAAGCCGCTTTTGTATAATTTGCCCTAAATCAGCGCAAATTGAAGAAATAATCCAAGAATTTAAATTAATTGAGACATCTAACTCTTGAATCTTTTTATTCAATCCCCATAATTACCGCAGTTGAAAAGAATTGGAGCACGTATTTTATGTCTGAGCAGACACAAAACCCTGAGCAAGAAGTAGAATTAAACGAAGAAATTTCTAAAATGCAGGCTGATGTAGAAGCAGCAGTAGAAGCCGCTGATCAACATGCAGAACAAGAGCAAAGCCCTGAAGCAGAAATTGCGATGTTATATGCAGAGCTTGAGGCCGCTAAGCAAACTATTGCTGATCAAAAAGATGGTGTTGTTCGCGCAGCAGCAGACGTAGATAATATTCGTCGTCGTGCAGCACAAGATGTAGAAAAAGCGCATAAATTTGCACTAGAAAAATTTGCTAACGAATTACTACCTGTAATTGATAACCTTGAACGTGCTATTGAATTTTCTGATAAAGAAAATGAGACTTTAAAGCCGTTGCTTGAAGGTATCGATATGACGGTTAAGAGCTTTAATGACGCTGTTTCTAAATTTGGTGTTGAAATTGTAAACCCACAAGGTGAGCAGTTTAATCCAGATTTTCATCAAGCAATGTCAATTCAACCAAGTAACGATGTAACACCTAATACAGTACTTGCTGTTATGCAAAAAGGTTACACATTGAATGGTCGTTTATTACGCCCTGCAATGGTTATGGTTTCTAAAGCTGCTGATGCTTAATTGAATTATTAGTTTTAAAAAATGCCTCATATTGAGGCATTTTTTTTGTCTTTTTTATAGTGAATTAACTGTACGAGCATAGTGAGTAACACGGCGCTAAACATTAAACTTGAAAACGGCACTGCGCTTTTTGCATGCATAATAGCGAGTAGTGGGCCAACTAATGCGCCACTGCCAAAACGAAGTGTACCAATTACGGCCGTTGCCGTGCCTGTGTTTTTTTCAAACTTCATTAAAATTAACGAGTCAGCATTACTTGCTGTGACGCCTAAACTCATCATTAATGGCGCAATAGCAGCCACAATATAATAAAGTGATAAATGCAATAAGCTAAATGTTAATAGCGCAAGCCCCGATACAAACCCACATACAAGCCCAATATAGAGCATTTTTCGAGAGCCCAGCCTTGGTACAATTCGCGTATTTAAAAAGTTACCAAACATCAGCGCCATTACGTTAAAAGCAAATAACACACCAAATAACTGTTCTGACACTTCATATAAATCTAAATATATAAAAGGTACTGATGTTAAAAAGCAAAAAAATCCAAACGATACAAACATAGAACTGAGTATGTCGGCACGTGCATCTTTATTACTGAGTACTGTTTTATAGCTGTCAAAAAACAGAGCGAGACCCTTTTTTTCGTTTTTGTGAATAGGAATATCAATTAGATACACTTGCACAAATGCCAATATTAAAAAGCTATATCCAGCAAGCACCAAGAATATGGTTGACCAAACAGAAAATCCTAAAATAAACGAACCAACAGAGGGGGCAACTAACGGCGCTACCATCATAATCATCGATACATATGACATTCCTTTAGCTGTATTTTGCTGATAAATATGGCGAATAATACCCGGTACTACTACCGTTGCTGCCGCTCCCGTAAATGCTTGCACTGCTCTAAGAGTCCAAAAAGCATGGATTTCGGTGGTAAATGCCAGTGCAAGTGAGCTTGCACCAAATAAGGTTAAGCCGATACGTGCAAGCTTACGGCGGCCAATTTGATCGGCAATGGGGCCAAAAAATAGCATCCCTAATGAATAGCCTGCTAAGTAAATACTCAACGATATTTGTACATTGGGCATATTAGTGTGTAAATCGTTTGCAATTACCAGCATGGCAGGTAAGTACATATCTATCGCCAATGGCGTAATCGCCACTATACTGGCTAGTAAAGGCAATAAAATACGGGTATTAAAAGACGAGGCTGAGGCGTCCATGTGTAAACTCAACAATCACTAAAAACAAGGGTTATAGTGTAACAGGGCATTGTATTTGGATAAACTTAGTTTGCCCGCTAAGTTTATCGTCATATTGCTTTTTTTTAATATAACGGTACATAAAGCAAATATTTTAAATTGGTACTGTGTTTGCTATTCTACAAGCAATAAAAAATTCATTACTTAAGAGAATTATCATGAAAAAACTAGTACTTGCAGTATTAGCGACAGCCGTTTTAGCCGGTTGTAAAACGTCACCAACAGGACGTACTCAAATAGCGCTTTACTCAGATCAACAAATGAGTGAAATGGGCACAGCTAGCTTTGCAGATATGAAAAAAAGCCAACCAATTAATAAAGATCCAAAAACAAATGCATATGTAAATTGCATTGCTGAAAAAGTAGTCGCTGTATTACCAAAAGAATACGTGTCGCAAAATTGGGAAGTAGTGGTATTTGAAGATGAATCTGCTAACGCTTTTGCACTACCTGGTGGTTACATTGGGGTTCATACGGGCTTATTAAAAATAGCCACCAATCAAGACCAACTAGCAACAGTACTAGGGCACGAAGTAGGGCACGTAATTGCTGAGCATTCTAATGAGCGTGTTTCACAAAGCTCTATTTTAGATACCGGTATGCAGCTTGGTAGTGCTGCACTTGAAATGGGTAATATTCAATACCGTAACGAAATTATGCAAGGCTTAGGTTTGGGCGCACAATATGGAGTTGTTTTACCATTTAGCCGCTCTCACGAATCAGAAGCCGATACTATAGGTCTGGATTTAATGGCACAGGCGGGTTTTAATCCACAAGAGTCGGTTACACTTTGGGAAAATATGAGTGCAGCGGGCAGCGGTACAACCCCTGAGTTTTTATCTACTCACCCAGCGCCAAGTAACCGTATTAAAAATTTACAAGCGCAAATGAGTAAAGCACTTAGCGAGCAAGGCACTGCTAAAGCACAGGGTAAAAACCCACAATGCACACTGTAGTTAAGCGCTTTACTATCTGAAGTAGTGTACGTTTAGTATTAATGCGTAATTAAAATAAAACCCCTGTAAGTATTTACCTACAGGGGTTTTATTTTAGTTTTTAAGCGTGGTTATTCAGCAGCAAGTGCTTGTTTAAATACATTTTTAAAGCGTTCGAAATCTTCAATGTGCGGTAGGTGCCCTAAATTATCCAGTTCAAATAATTGTGCGTCAGGGATAAGTGTTGCAGCGTGTTTGCCTAATTTATCATATCGACCAAGCTCGTAATCAACACCGTCTTTTTTCCAGTTACGGCCAGGGCCGGTTCTATCGCGTGTACCAATAATTAATTTAACCGGTACTGCTAAATCTTTAAATTCGGTTATTACAGGTTGAGTGAAAATCATATCGTATGTTTTTGCATTTACCCATGCCATTTGTTCTTTATCCGGGCCTTGTATTTGCCCTGTTATAAAGTCGGTTAAGGCTGAATATGTGGCATTCCACTTACCATCGTAGTAATTTTTTTGTTGGTATTTTCTTACGCCTTCTGGCGTTTTTGAAAATTCGTTTTTATAGAAAAAATTTGTATCTTTGTAATCAACATACTGCAGGTAGTTTTCAAGCCCAATAGGGTTAAGTAAAATTAATTTACTTGTTGTGTTTGGGTACATTAATGCAAAACGACTCGCTAGCATCCCACCCATAGAGTGCCCTAATACAATTGACTCTTTTATATTAAGTGAGTCCATTAACGCATGAGTATGATGAGCAAGAGCCGCAAATGAATACTGGTAATTAGTTGGTTTAGATGATTTTCCAAAACCAATTTGATCAGGAATTAATACGCCGTAGCCTAAAGATTGCAGGTATTGCGCAGTGGTAGTCCAGTAATCTGCATTAAAATTTTTGCCGTGCATAAGCGTCACTGTAGGCATGTCGGATTTGGTAGGCTTTAAGTAAATATAGGCCATTTTAAGAGACTGTTTTTGTGACTCAATGTTAAAGTAATTTACTTTAAAGTCGTACTGGTAACTGCTTAAAAGCGCATCATAAGAAAGTGAAGAGGTATCTTGAGTTTTGCTCGCTAATGCATTGTTTGTTAATAACAATAAAGTAGAAAAGCAAATAACTTTAATCGACGACATTTGGTTACTCCTATTAAAGGCGAGCGCTTGGCTTAAAAGAAGTACAACAATAACTAAGTATTTACACCTGTTCAATTAAATGTTTTACGTGGACGAAAAGAAGCGAAGCTAAAATAAAGCTTCGCTTATTAATTACTGAGTAAAGCGAGTATCGTTAAAGCTTAAAATGTCCACTCTACATGGATTTGTGGCACTGACTCAGTGACTTCAGTACCTAGTTTATTGTGCCAGTATTGTAATTCCATACCCAGCAGTAGTGTGTTTTCTTTCATTTGAATAGCATGGCCCATATCCCACACTAAAATAGGCTGTGCGAGTATCCACGCCTCAACATCGTTACCAAATTCATCTTCACGTTCAGCAATGTATTCAGCGTGGCCTTTAAAGCTAAACTTTTGTGAGCCAATAGAGAAAGGATACTCAAAAGCTACATCAAGCATCCAGCTATTAGTTTCAATAGGTGCACCGCCTTTTGCTACACCTTCACTATCGTCAATGTAAGCTGTGAACAACGTTTGAAAAAAGTTAAAACCAGGTACATCCCAGCTTAATTTAACACCTGGTAGATACTTCATTACTTTTGCATCACCAGCAACGTTAATACCGCCCGTAAGGCCAACATCTAATAATGCACCAGAGCCAATTTTTTCGCCGCTAATGGCCGATAAGCTTACCGTTGAGTACCATTCACCATAAAAATCAGCATCTTGGTAACCATCATCTATATCGTCTTTACTGTAATCGATAAAGAAGAAGTTATCGCCGTAGTCATAGCCCGATGCATGTTGAACCGAGTAAACGGTAGTATCGGACTCTTGTTTAGAAAATGGATTTTTTTGACTTCCATTATTAATGTGTAGTGCTGTACTGCTCCAATTAGCAGCAAAAGCCGACGATGATAAAGCAAGAGAAGTAAAAGTAATAAAAGGGAGTAATTTTTTAAATTTCATAACTGTTTAATAACTATAATTTTAGTGACACGCGGAAGCAGAGATTATAGCAGAAGAGATTGATTTGTTGATCGCTAATTTAACACATGTTGCAGCTTACCTTATAAGCTGCAACATGTGGAAACGCAATTTATTACGCTTTATTGCGGCGTAAGCAAATGATAGTTATTGCCGTAAATGCTAGGATAAAACAATAATAGGAAGAGGTTGATACTTCCCAAGGGCTTATTTTAAACGTAGCGCCAAGTAACAATGCTTGTGCGCCGTATGGTAAAGAACCCTGCGTTACACAAGCAAAAATATCTAGCAAACTTGCAGAGCGCTTACCGCTTATTTCACCATCATCAGCAAGCTTTTTAGCAATAGGGCCGGCCACAATAATAGATACGGTGTTATTGGCAATACAGACATTACTTGTTAAAACTAACGCAGCGATACCTAATTGATCTGCCACTTTACGGTGCCATTTTGCAATGATTTTAGTAATTGCTTGAATTTTTTGAGCAATGTAATCAAGGCCACCATTAATACGAATAAATTCAGATAAGCCACCAATAAACATTGATAGTAAAAATATTTCCTGCATATCGGTAAAGCCTTTGTAAATGTCTTTTACAAAGCTTGCGCCTTCATAACTTCCTGTAAAGCCCATTAATGCGGCAAAAATAATACCGCTAAACAACACTACAAAGACGTTCAAGCCAGCAACTGCTAGCACTAAAATAAAGGCATACGGAAGCACTAACCAAATATCGTAATCCTTGGTTTCAACAACTTGAGCAGCAGGTGTTAAATAAAACAATAGGCCAATAGTCAGTATTGCAGCAGGGACAGCAATTTTAAGATTCTCTTTAAACTTGTCTTTCATTTCACAGCCCTGCGTGCGCGTAGCTGCAATAGTGGTGTCTGAAATAATAGATAAGTTATCGCCAAACATAGCGCCAGATACAATCGTACCGGCCATTAATGCTGGATCTATACCTGTTTTAATTGATACCGCATAAGCGATAGGGCCAATGGCGCCAATCGTACCCATTGACGTACCCATTGCTGTTGATACAACCGCTGCAATTAAAAATAAACCAGGGAGTAACAACGAAGGTGGAATAAGCGATAAGCCTGCATTTACTACCGCATCTACACCACCGGTTGCACTGGCAACGGCAGAAAAAGCACCCGCAAGTAAGTATATTAAACACATGGTAATAATATTGTTGTGTCCGGCACCTTTAATAAAGGTTTCTACACATTGGTTTACCGTGCCTTTATTTAAAATAAACGCAAGCATGATGGCGGGCAATATAGCAACAGGTGCGGGTAGTTGGTAAAAAGCATAATCAACCCCTTGCGATTGCAAATACAAACCTGAGCCTAAAAATAGCGCTACAAAGGTAAGTAGGGGAAGTAAAGAAAGTATTGCTTTGTTTTTATTAAATGATGGCTGCATCATAATCCTCATAACCAGTAAAATTTATCACAGCCAAAACTCCTCTTTTAGCTGAATTTAGCAGTACAACTTTTTAAAAAAAGTTGTTAGCCGCAGCGTCCGCAAGCCAAAGACCAAATCGACGCGAAAGAGAAGTTTAAATGTATAGATGGCTAAAGTAAACTGGTATTGTTATTATTATTAAATTAAAAGGTCACCTGACTATTGCATGACTTTTAGATAATATCTATAAAACAACGCGATTTTCAGCGATTAATATTTATCCAACTGCATAAAAATACCTACCTACGTATTTTGTAATGCCCGGATATATGGCTAATAAACGGATTCAAATTAAATTAGGTAAAAACCATGACTACAAATCGAATAGGTGTTTTTGGTGCTAACGGTAGAATGGGCTTAGCTCTATTAGAAGCCGCGACAATCAAAGAACAAACACAACTTACAGGTGCATATGTTCGAAGCAGTTCATCGCTATTAGGCATTAATGTAAATCAAGTAAACAGCGCAGCCGATAACAGTGTTAGCTTTAGCGACGAAAGTACAATAGATAATGTAGATGTTTTAATCGACTTTACGCTGCCAGCGGGTATGAAAAACCATTTAAAAACCGCTGTAGTGCAAAAAATTCCTATGGTAATTGGCACAACAGGTTTAACAAATGATGATATGGCGCTATTACACGATGCCGCTAAACATATCCCTATTGTATTTGCGCGCAATTACAGCGTAGGTGTCAATGTATTACTCAACCTTGTGCAAACTGCAGCGACTAAGTTTGGTGACGATTTAGATATCGAAATATTTGAAGCGCACCACCGTCATAAAATAGATGCACCATCGGGTACCGCACTGGCAATAGGTGAGTCAATCGCGCAAGCGAAAGGCTGGGATCACGACGAGGTTGCGGTATATGACCGAAGCCAAGTAGAAACAGCTAAATCTCAAAATGAGATTGGTTATTCTGTCCTAAGAGGGGGCGATATAGTAGGTGAACATACCACATACTTCGCTACAATGGGCGAAAGGCTTGAATTAACACATAAAGCAAGTTCGAGAATGACGTTCGCTCTAGGTGCTATAAGGGCTGCAAGCTGGTTGAAAAACAAACCTGCTGGACTTTATGATATGCAAGATGTGCTAGATCTTAAGTAGTTTAGTTACTATTTTAACTGTTTGGGTCTAATTTCACCTACAGTGACTTATTTGTAACAATTAACCAAATAATGTTAGACCTAAAAGCTAACTTAATGTAATATGCAGCCAATTTGCCAAAAATTACTAAATGCGTGTTTCCAATTATACCCAAGTGGCTAGTAAATCCAGGGTTTCAGTGGGAATGAAAATAGTTTTAGGCAAGAAAAATGATTGAAGGTTGAATGCTTTACATCTGCATCATTTAAGACTGCGTAAAACAATTTAAGCTCACAAAAATCTGGTTTTGACGATCCCTCTGGGTATTGGCGGGGTGTTAAGCAATTGCTTACTCCCGTTTTTTACTGTTAGGAGGTTTAACTTGACTAAATCCGCTCTGTTAGTCCTAGAAGACGGCACAGTGTTTCGCGGTACTGCAATCGGCGCTGACGGCATGTCAGTCGGTGAAGTGGTATTCAATACGTCTATGACTGGTTATCAAGAAATTTTGACTGATCCATCATACGCGGAACAAATCGTAACTTTGACGTACCCACATATCGGTAATACGGGTACCAACAGCGAAGACGAAGAAGCGAATCAAATTTGGGCTAAAGGCCTAGTGATCCGTGATTTGCCACTGCTAGCAAGTAACTTTCGTAACGAGCAATCGTTAGATGATTACTTAAAAGAACGTAATATTTTAGGTATTGCGGACATCGACACCAGAAAGCTAACTCGAATTTTGCGTGATAAAGGCGCACAAAACGGGTGTATTGTTGCCGGTGACGAGCTAGACGAAAATAAAGCGTTACAAGCCGCGCAAGCCTTCCCAGGTTTAAAAGGCATGGATTTAGCAAAAGTTGTCTCAACCAAGGAAAATTTTGAGTGGCGCGAATCAAGCTGGACATTAGGTGAAGGATTTAAAACCCTTGACGCTGCTGATGAAAAGTTTCATGTTGTTGCCTACGACTTCGGTGTAAAACGTAATATTTTACGTATGCTTGTAGACCGTGGTTGTAAACTTACAGTAGTACCAGCGCAAACTTCAGCCGCTGACGTACTTGCTTTAAACCCTGATGGTATCTTCCTATCTAATGGCCCTGGTGATCCTGAGCCATGTACTTACGCTATTGAAGCCATTCAAGCCTTTTTAGAAACCGACACACCTATTTTTGGTATCTGTTTAGGTCATCAGTTATTAGCCCTTGCCTCAGGTGCTAAAACAGAAAAAATGAAATTTGGCCACCACGGCGCTAACCACCCAGTTAAAGACCTAGACCGCGATGTAGTTATGATCACAGCTCAAAACCATGGTTTTGCAGCTCAAGAATCAAGCCTACCAAGTACGCTTCGTGCCACGCATAAATCGTTATTTGATGGAACGCTTCAAGGTATTCATCGTACAGATAAACCTGCGTTTAGCTTCCAGGGTCACCCTGAAGCAAGTCCAGGTCCACACGATGCAGCACCATTATTTGACCACTTCATCGATTTGATGCAAGCGCGTAAACACTAATTTAACTGGAGTAATAATGCCAAAACGTACCGACATAAAAAGCATTCTTATCTTAGGCGCAGGCCCAATTGTAATTGGTCAAGCTTGTGAATTTGACTACTCTGGTGCTCAAGCGTGTAAAGCACTTAGAGAAGAAGGCTATAGAGTTATATTAGTTAACTCAAACCCTGCAACTATCATGACCGACCCTGAAATGGCTGATGCTACCTACATCGAACCCATTCACTGGGAAGTGGTAGAAAAAATTATTGAAAAAGAAAAGCCTGATGCAGTACTGCCTACAATGGGTGGTCAAACAGCATTAAACTGTGCACTTGATTTAGACAAGCACGGTGTATTGGCTAAGCATGGCGTTGAGCTAATTGGCGCAACGGCTGATGCAATCGACAAAGCAGAAAACCGTGAACGCTTTGACGTAGCAATGAAAAACATTGGTCTTGAATGTCCACGTGCTGAGATTGCTCACACAATGGAAGAAGCAAAAGATACAATGACCCGCATTGGCTTGCCGTGTATCATTCGTCCTTCTTTTACCATGGGTGGCACCGGTGGCGGTGTTGCTTACAACATGGAAGAGTTTGAAGAAATTTGTGAGCGCGGTTTAGACTTATCGCCAACAAACGAATTATTGATTGATGAATCACTGATTGGTTGGAAAGAGTACGAAACAGAAGTTGTACGTGATAAAAACGATAACTGTATTATTGTTTGTACCATTGAAAACTTTGACCCTATGGGTGTTCACACTGGCGATTCAATCACCGTTGCACCAGCGCAAACGCTAACCGACAAAGAATACCAAATTATGCGTAACGCCTCTATGGCGGTATTACGTGAAATTGGTGTAGAAACTGGCGGTTCTAACGTGCAGTTTGGTATTAATCCTGAAGATGGCCGTATGGTTATCATTGAGATGAACCCACGCGTATCACGCTCATCTGCACTTGCATCAAAAGCAACGGGTTTCCCAATTGCTAAAATTGCTGCAAAGCTAGCAGTAGGTTATACGCTTGATGAACTTCAAAACGATATTACTGGCGGTAAAACTCCAGCGTCTTTTGAGCCTTCAATCGATTACGTTGTAACAAAAATTCCTCGCTTTAACTTTGAAAAATTTGCCGGTGCTAACGACCGCTTAACTACGCAAATGAAATCTGTTGGCGAAGTAATGGCGATTGGTCGTAACCAACAAGAATCATTACACAAAGCATTACGTGGTCTTGAAGTGGGCGCAACAGGTTTTAACCCAATAGTTGCACTTGATGACCCTAAAGCGAAAGAAAAAATCATCCGCGAATTACGCGAACCAGGTGCTGAGCGTATTTGGTACATTGCCGATGCAATGCGCCATGGTATGAGCGTTGATGATGTTTATGAGCTGACTAAAGTTAATCGCTGGTTCTTAGTACAAATAGAAGATATTTTAAAAGACGAAGCAAAAATTGGTGAAGTAGGTATGGCTGGTTTAAATGCCGACTTCCTACGTAAACTTAAACGCAAAGGTTTCGCAGATCCACGTATAGCTGAAATTGCAGGTGTATCTGAAGCTGAAATTCGTAAAAAACGTCACTTATTAAACATCGTGCCAGTATACAAGCGTGTTGATACGTGCGCCGCAGAATTTAGCTCAGACACAGCTTACATGTACTCATCTTACGATGAAGAGTGTGAAGCAAACCCAACAGATAAAGACAAAATCATGGTTATTGGTGGCGGGCCTAACCGTATCGGCCAAGGTATTGAATTTGATTACTGTTGTGTACATGCCTCGCTTGCGCTTCGCGAAGACGGCTATGAAACCATTATGGTTAACTGTAACCCTGAAACAGTATCTACCGATTACGATACATCAGACAGATTATACTTCGAACCAATTACACTTGAAGACGTACTTGAAATTGTACGTGTTGAAAAGCCTAAAGGCGTTATCGTGCAGTACGGTGGTCAAACACCACTTAAATTAGCACGTGAGCTTGAAGCTAATGGCGTGCCAGTAATAGGTACTTCACCAGATGCGATTGACCGTGCAGAGGACCGCGAACGCTTCCAACAACTTGTTGAGCGTTTAAATTTACTTCAGCCAGAAAACGCAACAGTAACTTCAACTGAAGAAGCACTACTTAAATCAGTTGAGATTGGCTTCCCATTAGTTGTACGCCCGTCGTATGTACTAGGCGGTCGTGCAATGGAAATTGTATACGACGAAGATGATTTACGTCGCTACATGACCGAAGCGGTACAAGCATCAAACGAAGCACCTGTATTACTGGACCGTTTCTTAGATAATGCGATTGAAGTTGACGTTGACGCAATTTGCGACGGCGAGCAAGTAATCATCGGCGGTATCATGGAGCACATTGAGCAAGCGGGTGTTCACTCGGGTGACTCAGCCTGTTCATTACCAGCACATTCTTTATCACAAGAAGTGCAAGATGTAATGCGCAAGCAAGTAACCGACATGGCGCTTGAGCTTGGTGTTGTTGGCTTAATGAATACACAGTTTGCCGTAAAAGATGGCAAAGTGTACTTAATTGAAGTCAACCCGCGTGCCGCACGTACGGTACCGTTTGTATCTAAAGCTACCGGTGTGGCGCTTGCGAAAGTAGCTGCTCGTTGTATGGCGGGCCAGTCTTTAGCAAGCCAAGGCATTACTAAAGAAGTAATCCCTCCTTACTACAGCGTTAAAGAAGTTGTTTTACCATTTGCTAAGTTTCAGGGTGTGGATCCAATCCGTGGTCCTGAGATGCGTTCAACAGGCGAAGTGATGGGTGTTGGTGATACTTTCGCCGAAGCATTCGCAAAAGCACAATTAGGTGCAAGCAACACTTTACCACGAGGTGGTCGCGCGCTATTATCTGTTCGTAATAGCGATAAGCCACGTATTGTTGAATTAGCCAAAATCATGACCGACTTAGGTTTTGAACTTGACGCAACTGGTGGCACGGCACACGCTCTTGAAGAAGCTGGCATTGAAGTACGACGTGTAAACAAAGTATATGAAGGCCGCCCGCATATTCTTGATTATATCAAGAATAAAGAGTACAGCTATATCGTTAATACCACCGAAGGTCGCCAAGCGATCGAAGATTCGAAGGTGTTACGTCGTGGTGCATTGCAAAATAAAACCAACTATACGACAACCTTGAACGCGGCTTTTGCTAACTGTACTGCTAACAAAGCAGATGACCGTAGTAAAGTAACGTCAGTTCAAGAGCTACACCTGCGATTGAACTAAGGAAATGTGCCAAGGCCAACTAGGGCCTTGGTGTTAAGTGAGAAAAGTATGCAATCAATTCCGATGACAGTTCGTGGCGCAGATTTACTGCGCAAAGAGCTTAACGAATTAAAAACAGTTACCCGTCCAAAAATTATCGCCGACATTGCTGTTGCGCGTGAACACGGTGACTTAAAAGAAAACGCTGAGTACCACGCTGCACGTGAGCAACAGGGTTTTTGTGAAGGTCGTATTCAAGAAATTGAAGCGAAGCTTTCAAATGTTCAGATAATCGACGTAACTAAAATGCCAAATACGGGCAAAGTTATTTTTGGCACCACAGTAACTATAGTAAATGTAGATACTGATGCTGAAGTAAAATACCGTATTGTAGGCGATGATGAAGCAGATATTAAAAACAACTTAATTTCTGTTAACTCACCGATTGCACGTGGCTTAATTGGTAAACAAATGGACGACGCAGTGTCTATTGAAACGCCAAAAGGTATCGTTGAGTACGAAATCATTGAAGTTGAGTATCTTTAACGCATAACTCACTTTAACGTTTTAAATAAAAACCGATGTAATTACATCGGTTTTTTTATGCCTTAAATAAATCACTATACTGATAAGAGTGTTCATATTGCATAAAGAGTAAGCATGATGATATAGGTACATAATCACTTCATTAAAAGGAACACTCAATGGCTAATATACTTTACCCAGCGCCTTTGAAAGTAGGATCAAAAATAGCAATTTGCTCGCTTTCATCAGGTCTTAAAGAAAAATACCATGCTCGATTAGACATTGTTATAAATGGACTAAAACAACGAGGGTATGATGTTGTTGAAGGGGAGTTTTTACGTCAAAACAAACCACGTGAACAGCTTAACGCAAAAGCGCATGCTCAGCAGCTAATGGTTTTTTTACTTGATGATGAAATAGATGCGATTATGCCGCCGATGGGTGGTGAGCTGGCAATGGAGATACTGCCACTACTTGATTTTAACGCCATTAAAGAAGCAAAGCCTAAGTGGTTAGTTGGTTTTTCTGATGTGAGTACTATTGCATGTGCATTAACAGCTAAGTGCCAATGGGCAACCCTTCACAGCGCTAATCTTATGCAGTTACACCCAGATGAAAAAAATCCGTATAGCTTACAAATATTTGAAACTCTGACCTACGAAGCCGGTAGTAAATTTGAGCAAGGTCCTTCTTCTTTATATCAAAAAAATAAGCCTGATTACGCGCAAAACCCGAACGAATTACTCAGCCCGAGTGAGCCCACAAATTGGCAATGTTTAAACTACACAGATAAACGTACCATAGAAATGTCTGGTCGGTTATTTGGTGGGTGTTTAGATACCGTAGGTTTATTGCTTGACTCGCCATTTTTAGCGCTGCATGAGTTTAAGAAGCACAGCGCACCTGAAGGACTTATTCTATACCTTGAAAACTCAGAGCTTACACCGACAACCGTTGCACGATTTTTACTGTCATTAAAATTAGCGGGCATATTTGACGACATCAATGGTTTGATTTTAGGGCGAAGTGAAATTACACAAAGTCATTACGATGCCTTTGATTATCGCCATGCGTTAGATGTAGCGCTAGGTGGGTGTTTATTTCCTGTAATTATTGATGCCGATATAGGTCATGTTCCACCTAACTTAAATTTAGTAAACGGCGCTACTTGTACAATCACCGCTGAAATAAATGAAGGTAAAGTCATCAAAGCCTCATTAAATACCGAGCTTTGTTAGAAGTGTACTCACTTACCTTTGATAAGTAATTAGGTTAAAGGGTATAATGAGCCCGCTTTTATAGCGCTCTAGTTATAAAAGTGAATTCTCAGGGCGGGGTGAAATTCCCCACCGGCGGTATGTTTAATGTTTTTTATGACTTAAACGAGCCCGCGAGCGCTTTATTTAACTTATTTTAGGTTAAGTAAAGGTCAAGCAGATCTGGTGAGATGCCAGAGCCGACGGTTACAGTCCGGATGAAAGAGAATATGGCTTATTATACTAATACCGATTTTATTAAAGGCCTGATCATTGTATCGCGTTAAGTGAGCTGTTTTTTTGCGCTATAATTAATCACTAATTTAATGCAGTTGGTATAACACTGTGCGCTGCATTTTGTTGCGTGCTTTTTGTTATTTTATTTAAGCTATTTTGGTAGTGTTCGCTTTAAATTTAAGTGATGTATTACTGATCCTTTCACAGTCCTGAATCTATTATTTTTATTTGGAATATAATGATGATTCAGTCTCTACTTACTCAATTTGGCGAAAGCCATACCCGCGTACAAAGCGCAATCACTGCACTACAGCAAGGCCAAGGCGTACTTGTTGTTGATGATGAAAACCGTGAAAATGAAGGCGACTTTGTTTTTTCAGCTGAGCATTTAACGACTTCTCAAATGGCCGAGATGATCCGCGAAGGCAGCGGCATTGTTTGCTTATGCATGGGGGAGGAGCGCATTAAACAGCTCGACTTACCGCAAATGGTAGCTAACAATACGAGTCAAAATAACACCGCTTATACAGTCACTATTGAAGCTAAGCATGGCGTTACAACAGGCGTGTCTGCTGCTGATAGAGTAACTACTATAAAAGCAGCGACAGCGGATAATGCAAAACCAAGTGATTTATCGCGCCCTGGGCATGTGTTTGGTTTAAAAGCACAAACGGGTGGTGTATTAGTGCGTCGCGGTCATACCGAAGCATCCGTTGATTTAATGCAACTTGCCGGCTTAAAACCATTTGGCGTAATTTGTGAACTAACAAATCCTGATGGTTCAATGGCGCGCTTACCTGAGGTGAGTGATTATGCTAATAAACATAATATGACCGTGGTTTCTATTGAAGATTTAGTGCAATACATTCAGGCTGCACAGCGCAAAGTAAGTTAAACTGCTTTAAAGCAAAAAAACCACTTATTTAAATAAGTGGTTTTTTAATATTGTTATCATTTAAGTTTATAACGGATTACTTATAAAACCTGAATAACTTGCTCTTTTGCTAAGCGAGATTTAGGTAATTTAGCATTATAATCTTCAGCGCTATCATGATAGCCAAGTACTAATGCGACGTCGCATACGTAACCATCAAGTTCTTTTTCAAAGACTTCGCCAATCAGCTCGGCATCTACGCCTTCCATTGGGGTTGAATCAATGCCTAAACGTGCAGCGGCATGCATAGTGTTACCCAGTGCAATGTAAGTTTGTGCTTTAGTCCACTCTTCATTAATGCCTTGCTCATCAGTATTCATATCAACAAACGCATAAGCACCGAAAGCTTGTTCGCGATTTTCTGCTTTAGTTCGACCATTTTTAATGTCGGCATCAATAACTTGTGCGTAGTCATCGCGAGTATATTTAGGATTGTGAGCGAATAATATTATATGCGAAGCTGTTTTAATATGTGGCTGGTTAAACGCAAATTTATTAGCAAATGTACTATGCATACGCTCTTTAGCCTCATCTGATTCAATTACGATGAATTTCCAAGGCTGCGAGTTAATAGATGATGGAGATAGGCGCATAGCTTCGTAAATAACGGCTAAATCGTCTTGAGATACACGTTTCGTTGCATCGTAACGTTTTGCTGTGTAACGCTTTTCTAAGTCATTAATAATAGGGTGAGTCATTAGTTTCTCCATTGAGTAGGTGTTTTACCAGTATTTACTATGTTGAGTCAGTTTTAGTAAAAACAAACCCTTTTAAAAATTTATTACAAAAATAATATCGTGTTTTTAAATCACTCTACTTATTTAGTTCAATTGATATCTACGTAAAGTAAGGCCTATCAATATAGCTAGGTACGGATAGTAGTGGGTTATTACAATATGATAAACAGGTATGTGGTTGAATCATTATCAAATATTATTAGGTAATAGTTTCTTTAATAAATATAAATACAGCCATAGCCACCCAAAATATTGGCTGAAGACACCAATTACATTGGTGCCTTCAATTAATTCAGGCTGCGCGTGTTTAGTATTTATGGAATTAAAAACCTTCCAACACTATTTTGCCAATAGAGCGACCTTCTTCAAGTTCTGCGTGTGCAATACGCAGGTTAGCCGCATTTATAATGCCTAAATTTTTACCAATCGTTGTTTGAATATGGCCCTGATCAATTAACTCAGCAACATGATTTAGTAACTTGCTTTGCTCAATTAAATCTTTGGCATTAAACATTGAGCGGGCAAACATAAATTCCCAATGTAGCGATAAGCTCTTCATTTTTAATTTACTCACATCTAATGACTCAGGATCGTCAATCATTGCAATTTTACCAAATGGTGCAAGTACCTCCGTATACGCTTCAAAGTAAGTATCAGTACTGTGCAGACTTGCTACATGTGTTACCGATCCAATGTTTAATGCGTCAATTTGAGCCGGTAATGGTTTTGTATGATCAACAACATAATCTGCGCCTAGTTTTTTAACCCATGCTTGTGAGCTTTCACGCGATGCAGTGGCAATCACTGTTGCACCAGTAATCGTTTTAGCAAGCTGGATAAAAATAGAACCAACGCCGCCTGCGGCACCTGTTACTAAAATAACTTCGTCTGATTTTGTTGTTGCATCAGCTGCTTGTTTTACAATGTTTAAATGCTCAAATAATAATTCGTACGCTGTTATTGCAGTAAGTGGTAATGCAGCAGCTTCAGCATCGTTTAAGCTCTGCGGTTTAAATCCTACAATGCGCTCATCCACTAATTGGAATTCTGCATTACTACCTGGGCGAGTAATATCACCTGCGTAATAAACCGCATCACCCGGTTTAAATGCCGTTACAGCTTCACCTGTTGCAACCACTTCACCAACGGCATCCCAACCAATAACTTTTACTTCACCGTTTGTTGGTGGCATATATAGGCGCACTTTGTAATCTGCTGGGTTAACTGCAATAGCTTTAACTTTAATTAATAAATCGCGACCTGTTGCAACTGGCTGTGGTAATTCAACATCAATTAACGATTCAGGATTAGAAACAGGAAGAGATTTTTTATAACCAATGGCTTTCATAATAAGTGTCCTAATTTGTTTACGTATAAGATGCAAGCCATGCTTTGGCTAGCTGATGGATATATAGTAGACCTTGCTTTAATGTAAATAAACCGCATAATCGTTGAATCATTATCAAATATAAATAGATAATATGAACATAGAAGATTTAAAACTTATTTTAAAAGTCGCTGAGTTTAGAAGTATTACGCTTGCAGCTGCTAAGTTAGATATGCGTACAGCCACAGCAAGCGCCGCTATTAAACGTGTTGAGGCAGCCCTTGGTAGCGAGCTGTTTGTTCGTACAACACGTCATTTAAGGTTGTCGGCTGCTGGGGAGCGCTACATACCACAATGTGAGCAGGCTTTAGCTGTACTTGAGCTTGCAAAGCAAAATCTAAAAGGTGAGCACGACGAAATAGAAGGGGAGTTACGCGTTGCCCTTTCATCTGATTTAGGCCGTAACTTAGTGATCCCATGGATTGATGAACTCATGGACACTTATCCAAAGCTAAGTTTAAGAACGCATATAAGTGATAGTAATATCGACTTTTACCGTGACTCAGTTGATATAGCGCTTCGTTATGGCTCGCCTAATGATGCTAGCGTTTATGGATTCAAAATTTGTAACGTACCGCGCTTGTTATGTGCAACTGACGAATATCTCTTACAAAACGGGGCTCCCATGCATCCCGATGATTTAGCGTCGCATCAAGGTTTGTTTTATCAGTTGCAGGATATTATAAATAATACGTGGGAATTCACCGATGGTGAGTCAAAATATAAAGTTAAAATGAATGGCAGGCGCGCCTCAAACGATGGCGATTTAGTAAGGCGCTGGTGCGTTGCGGGTAAAGGCTTGGCTGTAAAATCAGCCCTTGATATGGCTGACGATTTACTCAATGACAGGGTGGTTACTGTAATGCAAAATTATCAACATGTTAATGGTGAACTTTGGCTTATTTGCCCAAGTAGGCAGTCAATAACCCCAGCGGTGCGTTTACTACGTGATGCATGCAGAGCAAAATCCCAAGCTATTTTGCAGCAGTTGGTAAATAAAGGAATTATTGATAAAAGCGTACTGAGCTAATTAAGGAAGAGTTATGCAAGTTGATGATATTAGAATTTTTATTCCCTGTAAAAATTATGAGCAATCTCAGCGCTTTTATAAAGCGCTGGGATTTAAGATTGAAGATGCCTCAAATGATTTATGCGTGTGTACTTTTGGCGAATGTACGTTTTTTTTACAGCGTTATTATAATAAAACGTTTGCTGAAAACTTAATGCTGCAACTTTGTGTGTTAAATATAGATGAAGCATATGAACTCATTAGTAACCTAAACGGTTTTGATATCCGCTTTGAGGGTATAAAACAAGAACCTTGGGGTAGCGTTATTTACTTATGGGGACCATCGGGTGAGCTTTGGCACGTAACTGAATTAAATTAAAAATAAAAAGGAATAAATGTGAAATTTAATAAATATATAATTATTTTTATGGCGACCTTACTTGCTTCTTGTAGTTCGTTTGTGAGTAACAATACAGGTAAAAATACGCAATCTAGTAGCTTAATGGACTTCTTATATCCTGATCAACAAAGCCGCTCTACCTATAAACCTGAGATACCTGTTTTAAAACTCCCTGTTACCGTCGGAATTGCATTTGTACCGTCTAAAAACTGGCAGCCAGACGGGTTAGAGACCCAAAACCAAGTCGAGTTACTCGAAAAAGTAAAAAAGTCATTTCTACAATATGATTACATTGACCGCATTGAAGTTATACCAAGTACCTATTTAAAAGGAGGTGAAGGTTTTGCAACACTCGAGCAAGTCGGGAGGCTTTACGATGTAGATGTAATGGCACTGGTTTCATATGATCAAGTTACGCAATCGTATGAAAATAATGCAGCCTTACTTTATTGGACAATAGTGGGTATGTACGTTATTCCAGGTAATGAAAATACAATTCAAACCTTTGTGGATACAGCTGTTTTTGATATTAAAAGTAGAAAAATGTTATTTAGAGCACCAGGTATAAGTAAACTTGAAAAAAGAACAACAGCAATAGGTATTGATGAAACGTTATCTGAAAAGTCGGCTGAAGGTTTTAATCTAGCAGTTAGTGATATGACTACTAATTTAGATGCAGAACTATCAAGGTTTAAAACACGTGTTAAAGAAGAAAAAATTGCAAAAGTCGAGAATAAAGATGGCTCTAGTAGCGGTGGCTCTTTGAGTATTTATTTACTTGTTTTGTTGTCGTTATTAGTTATGCGTAGCAAAAAAAATTAAAGTTAATAAAAACCAAGTATTTTTAATAGTGCCACCGGCTTAGAGCTGGTGGCATTATTTTTTATTCGCTAACTTAGCTTTTTATTAAAAAACTCAACGGTACGTTGCCATGCAAGCTCGGCATTGTCTTTATCATATCGACCTGTCGAGTCGTTATGAAATCCATGATTTGCCCCTTTATACATATGCATAGTGTATTCAACATTATTAGCTTTTAAATCTTGTTCGTACTGTGGCCACGACGCGTTTACACGTTTATCCAGCTCGCCTAATTGAATCATTAACGGTGCTTTAATATTTTTACGTAAACTTTCACTGGCAGGAGTGCCGTAAAAAGGAACGCCTGCGCTGATTAAATTACTATCTACTGCCGCTAAATAATTAACAATGTAGCCACCAAAACAAAAACCGACAGCGCCTAACTTACCGTTACTGTTAGCATGCGATTTTAAAAAGTGCGCTGCGGCAACAAAATCGTTTTGAATTTTAGCGCGATCCATGGTTTTTTGCATAGCGCGTCCTTCATCATCATTACCAGGGTAGCCACCCAGTGGAAAAAGCGCGTCGGGTGCAAATGCAATAAAGCCCACTTTAGCTAAACGCCTTGCTACATCCTTTACGTACGGGTTTAAACCACGGTTTTCGTGTACCACGAGTACAACAGGAAGCTTACCTTCTATGTTTTTAGGGGTTGCTAAGTAACCTTTGCCTTTACCGTGCCCGTCTGGCGAATCAAATTCTTCGTATGTTGCTTTAATATCATCGTCATTAAACGACACTTGTTCAGCCAATGCGTAATTAGGTAATAATGCTGATGTAAGTACAGCCATCGAAAAGCCAAGTGCGGCAAGGCCACCGAGTTTTTTCATAAAAGTACGTCGGTCCATTAAACCGTGGGCGTACTCGTCATACCAATCAAAGGCTTCTTGAGGAATGTGATCAGAGGGAGATGTATTCATGGCTGTTCCTTAACTTTATTATGTCTATTTATTATTTAAATACCATAACGTATTAAAGATAAAAAACGAGCAATATCTCTCAATTATTAGGACTGTTGCCAAAGCTATCCTGGGTGTTAAAAAATAAGTAATAGAAGTATTGTTAGCAAATAGGTGAATATCATTTTTAAGCTAAAAATAAAAAGCTCGGCATAATATGCCGAGCTTTTTTGGTTGGGATATTACTTAATTTAGCTATTTGTAGGCGCTGGTTGGGCATCTACTAGTGGCGGCTTGCCACGCATTTTACGAACTAATCGTTTAGCATCTTCTAGTGCAACATACTGGCACGGTATAAGTATCAGTGTAATTACTGTGGCAAATAACACACCAAAAGCAAGTGATACAGCCATCGGGATAACAATTTTAGCTTGTAAACTCGTTTCAAAAATAATTGGCATTACACCAATAAAGGTAGTGATTGAGGTGAGTAGTATTGCTCTAAAGCGACGAGCACCGGCTTGTACTACAGCATCTTTAATTGCAACACCTTCGGCGCGGGCTTTGTTTACAAAATCAACCATAACGAGGGAATCATTTACGACCACACCCGCTACAGCTATTATGCCAAACATAGATAAGCTGCTCATAGTCATGCCTAAAATCATATGCCCAAACATCGCGCCAACTACACCAAACGGAATAACCGACATTATAATAAGTGGCTGCGAGTAAGAGCGAAGCGGAATGGCTAACAAGGCAAATATAATCATCATTGATATACCAAAGTCACGAAGCTGCTCTGAAGCACTATCCATCTCTTCTTGAATGCGCCCAGCTACATCACTTGTAACGCCAGGGTAGCTTTTAAGTAATGTTGGTAAGTATTCGTCACGAATTTCTTCTGCAATTGCAAATGGTTCGGCTTGGTCGGTATTTACCGCAGCCCATACGTTTACAGTACGTTTAGAGTTTTCGCGGCGAATACGGTTTACACCGTCAACCAACTTAACTTCGGCTATTTCACTTAGCGGTACTTCAGCGCCTGTAGGCGTAATAATACGCACACTTGCGATGTCACTTATTGAATTACGTTCGTCTTCAGGGTAGCGAATCATGACTTTAATTTCTTCGCCTTCACGCAATATTCGCTGCGCTTCTAAGCCGTAGTAACTAAAGCTAACTTGCGATGCGACATCAGCAAGCGTTAAACCCATGCTGTAAGCGAGTGGTTTTAAATCAAGTTGCACTTCGTCGGTAGCGCTTTGCATTGAATCGTTTACGTCGCCAACGCCTTCCATTGTTTGTAATTTGGCTTTTAATTTACCAGCCACTTCTTTTAGCTCGTCAGCATTTTTGCCTTCAAGTTTAAAGCTAACGTCGCCATCATCTCGACCGCCATTCATTATACTGTCTTGAATGGTCATGGTTTTAATGCCTGGTAAAGCGGGCATTTGCTCACGCCATAATGCACTTAGGGCAAAGGTATCGATAGGGCGTAAGTCAGGCTCTACCAAAATGGCCATAATATTTGCTTGCGTTCGTCCGCGCAGGCTTACCGATAAATCGCGGATCATCGGTTTACCGTATTGCTCTTGTAGTTGCTGATCGACCTTTAATAACACGCTTTCTATTTTACGTGCAGTTTCAAGTGTTGCTTGCTCAGATGAAGCAAGGTTCATTTCGATATCAATACGTGGAAAGTCGTGCGGTATTTTAGGGTTTGGTACAAACTTAACTAAACCACCTGCAAACATACCTGCGCTTACAATAAGCAAACACATAAAGCCAACAATTACGGTATAGCGGTAGTGAATACAGCGGCTAACAAAAGGAAGGTAGTAGTTATTCACAAAGCCTTTTAAGCTGCTATCAATCACCATACGTAAGCGATGTAATAGATTTTTAGGGTTTGGTTTACGCGGGTTCATTGCTGCAATATGCGCAGGTAAAATTAGTTTTGATTCAATGAGTGAAAAAATCAAACATAAAATAATAACGCCACCAATGGCTTTAGAAAAAGCAGCACCAGGGCCGGTTGCGAGTGTTTGTGGTAAAAATGCCGCAATAGTCGTTAGTACACCAAAGGTCGCTGGCATCGCAACACGTTTAACACCGCGTACTACGTTATCAAGTGTGTGGCCGTATTTTTCTATTTCGGCACTGGCTGACTCGCCCACAACTATGGCGTCATCAACAACAATCCCGAGTACAAGTATAAAGGCAAAAAGAGAGGCTAGGTTAATTGTTACATCTAAAAAGCCAATAGGCATAAACAAAAAGGCGCCCAGAAAAGACACCGGTAAGCCCATCATTACCCAAAATGCTAAGCGTAGCGGTAAAAATAGTGCCAGCACTATCATTACTAACAAGCCACCCCAAATCATGTTATCGACCATCATATCGAGTCGACCTTCAAGGTAGTAAGTTAAATCAACAATAGGAGAGAGCTTAACGCCTGCAGGTAAAAGTGGCTCTTTAGTTGCCATGTAGCTTTTAAGGACTTTTGCTACATCGGTAATGTCTTGATCTTTTGATGCGTTTACTTCAAACGAGAGTGAATTTTTACCATTGTATTTTGAATATTGTAGACCTTCTTCAAAGCCATCATTAATAGTTGCTACATCGCCTAAATAAATTTGTGCGCCATCAGCAAGGGTAATAAGTGGCAGTTTTTCAAACTCAAAACCACGGTAGGCTTGTTTTTCAACACGCATCGAAATATAACCATTTTCAGAGCGTATTTGCCCCGCCGACATATTTGCCGAAAAGTTTTGCACCGCGCCTGCAATATCTCTAAATGTTAAGCCATATTCGCGCAGTTTATCGGGGCTGACTTCTATACCAATTTCGTATTCTAAGCCGCCGTTAAAATTAACAAGATTCACGTGAGGCAGTGCTTGTAGCTCGTCTTTTATATCGTTGCCAAGCTCTTTTAACTGGTAATTACTCATGTCGCCGTAAAGCGCGAGTATCATTACTTCTTGCTCAAACTTATCGCGGCGCACAACAGGGCGTTCCATCCCTGCAGGAAAGGTGTTTATTGAATCAACTTGTACTTTAATTTCATCAAGTACTTCTTGTGGGTTGTATTGTTCTTCTATTTCAATCCAGGCTTGTGAAAAACCACGGTTAGAGTAAGTAATTAGGCGTTTAATACCTTCAATACCTTCGAGGTTTTCTTCAACTTTTATGGTTATGCCTTCTTCAACCTCTTGCGGGGCTGCACCTGGGTAAACTGCTTGTACGCTTATCCAGTTGCTTTCAAACTGTGGGAACATTTGTTTGCGAATGGTCATCGCCATTAAGATACCGCCCACTAATATAAATATCATTAGTAGGTTGGCTGCAACGGGATTTCGGGCAAACCATGCTATTAACCCTGTTTCACGAGTGTTCATGATTATTCCTCTTTCAGCGCAAGTTGAGTTACATCAGTTTTATCAGGCGCAATATCTTCAATTTTTACTGCCATACCTTCAGTTGGGTATTCAAGCGCTGAGGTAACAATTTGCTCGCCATTTTTTAACCCTTGGCTGGCTATAATCATGCCGTTTTGTTCGCGTATAATATTGAGAGTTTTAAACGACAATGTTAAATCGTCATTTAAAATTACAATTTTATTATCTTTAACTAAGTGGTGCGCAACAATAATTGCGTTATCAAGTGGGCGACCTTCAATGGTAGCGTTAATGTACGAACCAAAACGAAGAGGGCGTGTTTTATCGCCATAAGGTGTTGCAAGTTGTGCAACCAAGTAGCTCATACGGCTTGTTTGATCAACCACACCTTCGGTGCGAATTACTTTGGCCTGCCACATTGTTTGCTTACCCGCGTATTCTGCGTTAAATGTAACATTTGAGCCTACGCCGCCATTTTTTAAATATTGCAGTTCTTGATCGGCAACCGGTAAACGTACCTCTGCAACTGAGGTTGCACTCAATGCACCAAAACTATTACCTGGGTTTACTACTGACCCCAAGCTAATTGTGCGCTCATTAATAATGGCATCATAAGGGGCTTTAATATAAGTACGTTCAAGATTGCGGCTAGCACGCTTAACACTTGCTTGAGCAGAGCGGTAACGCGCTAATTTTTCTGCCAGCTGTGGTTTTCGTAAATAAAGTTCTGATGCAATAGCGTCGCTTGAGTCTGACTTAATACGCTCCCACTCAGCTTTTGCTACATGTGCTTGTGCGCGTTCTATTTCAAGTGCAGAGCTTGCTTGTGCTAAACCTGCTTGCGCTTCAATAAAGTCTGCCTCGTAATCATTTGCATCAATTCGTGCTAAAATATCGCCTTGCTTTACAAACGCGCCTTCAACAAATTGATCTGATACCGAAATAACTTGCCCGCTAACTTGTGCTATCAGCTCGGTACGGTCCTTTGGTTTAACAATGCCGTACGATTTAACATCGAGCGTTATAGAATCTAAAAGTACGCTTTGTGTTGCTACTAAAGGACGTAAATCTTGCTCTGGCTTTTCTTCAGGTGGCTGTTTCATCATCTTAAAGGCTATAGCTAGCGCAATGCCGCCTGCTAAAACAGCGATTGGGAGTATTATTTGTTTTGTAGTAGCCACAAGGCATTCCTTCATAATTGGTGGTGACAGAGCAATAATACGCAATAAAGTGTTTACAAGCTGTTTTAAGATGTAACAAAGCATTACATATGTGTGTTACAACTCGCTATGCGACTAATTAAGTTCCTAAAAAGAAATTAAAGTAAGTGTTTTTTATTCAGAGGAAATTATGAAAACCGAATCGATGAATTGCAGGCTAGGCTGCGGCGCATGTTGTATTGCGCCAAGTATTAGTTCGCCTATTCCAGGTATGCCAAATGGTAAAAAAGCCGGAGAGCGCTGTATTCAGCTGGACGAACGTAATTTATGTAAGTTATTTGGTGATGAAAGTCGGCCTAAAGTGTGTAGCGATTTTAGCGCCACGTTTGATGTGTGCGGGTCAACAAATGCACAAGCTCTAGCGCTTATTACAGAGCTCGAAGAGCTCACTTAGTGAGCTATTAAAATACACATATATTTACACTTATTTATTACTGTGTATTTATTTTAAGTAATTAAAAGCTGCGCTTTTCACGCGAGCAAGCTCTGCGTCTACCGCCAAAGTGTAGGTTTGTGTCTGTTTTTGCAGACGTAAAGCTTGCTTACGTAACGGGCATTGCCCGTCAATAAGGTTCACAAAGACGGTAAAAGTCGCTGGACTCTAAATAATTAAAAGCTGCGCTTTTCACGCGAGCAAGCTCTGCGTCTACTGCCAAAGTGGAGGTTTGTGTCTGTTTTTGTAGACGTAAAGCTTGCTTACGTAACGGGCATTGCCCATCAATAGGGTTCACAAAGACGGTAAAAGTCGCTGGAATCTAAGTAATTAAAAGCTGCGCTTTTCACGCGAGCAAGCTCTGCGTCTACTGCCAGCGTGGGGGGGGGGGTGTCTGTTTTTGCAGACGTAAAGCTTGCTTACGTTACGCGCATTGCCCGTCAATAAGGTTCACAAAGACGGT
Organism: Pseudoalteromonas sp. S3431; assembly: GCF_000690035.1. Lineage (NCBI taxonomy): Bacteria > Pseudomonadati > Pseudomonadota > Gammaproteobacteria > Alteromonadales > Pseudoalteromonadaceae > Pseudoalteromonas > Pseudoalteromonas sp. S3431. The sequence goes on along the minus strand of NZ_JJNY01000001.1, from coordinate 19,735 downwards.
AAAAGTCGCTGGACTCTAAATAATTAAAAGCTGCGCTTTTCACGCGAGCAAGCTCTGCGTCTACTGCCAAAGTGGAGGTTTGTGTCTGTTTTGTAGACGTGAAGCTTGCTTACGTTACTAGTTACCAACTATACGTTGCGCTTAACGTATATTGCTCACCGCGCCCTGGTGTACCTGGTATTTCTTCAAACGACTCATCCCATAAGTTATCTGCCGCTAAGGTGATAAATAAATTACTCAACTGTGGCGGCGTTATTTTAAGCGTTAGCTGGGTAAATAACGCGTTGTCATTGCCGTTTCTAAGTGCATTTTTGTGTTGTGTACGCCATTCGTTATCTATTCTAAATTCTAAAATATCAGTTGGGTTGTACACAGCGCCAAGTGTTAAACGGTGATCAGGAAAGTTTAACGCGTAAAAGCTGGCATCAATATCGGCTGCGCCGTAGTTTTCTGATTTATGTAAATAGGTGTAGCTTGCTATAAGTTTTGCTGTATCAAAGTGCTTAGTCGCTAAAAATTCAACCCCTGCTGTATCAATATCAACTGGGTTTGCAAAGCGCGCTGAAGTTGAATCAAAATTAAAGGTCCAATCGGTTAAGTTATTATCTTTTCGATAAAAAATAGCCGAATTAAGTTGCCAAGTTTGCTCATCAAGTAATAAACCTAGCTCCAAGTTTGAAGTGGTTTCGCGCTCAAGGTTGTAGTTACTTCTAAATAACCCGCCAGAGTCGCTGCCGCCAATGGCTGTGTAGCCTGCAACTTGACTCGCCTGCGCGTATGATAAGTAAAGGGTTTGTGCTGTGCCGTCACTATTTTGGGTGTTTAAGGTTATGTCACCAATAGCTGATACTTCAGCATCATCACGATTTGTATCGTCATAGGCTGCGCCTAAACGAAAGGTAAGCTGTTGGTTGTTTAGCGCTATTGTGTATTGGGGCAATATACTCAGCTTGTAATACTTTCGTGAGGTAAAGTTGTTTTCAAGTGTGGTTGATTCAATCGAATCATCAATAAATTGTGCAGAGTAATTTATTGCCAGTGCATCGCTTTGTGCATGGCGACCCGAAAGTCCAAGCGATTTAACTTCGCTTTTATGAAAAGCTTCAAATGCACTAGGATTTTCGCGCGAGTAAATATAGTGATCGTCATGGGTACGATAATAAGCAGATACTTCAAAGTTGCTGTTACCAGCGTAGTTTTGCTTGTGATTAAGCATCCAAAGGCGGGTTTCTAAATCTTCAGTTTCGTTAACGTCAAAAGGGGTGTACAAGTTAGGCCAGCCAAAAAACTTATCTTGTGAGCCAAAAAACAAATCTGTTTGGCTGTGCTCGCTAGCTAATTGCACGCGACCCGCTGCACGCGAAAAGTCATGATCGCCATTATCAATGGTGCCATCACTTTGCGAATGAGAATACTCACCTTCAAAGCCCAGAGTATGGTTAACTAAACTATCAAGTTGTGTGTTTTTAGCAGCGTGAATACTTTGCAGATTAAAGTCGTTTGTACCAGTACCAAGGGATACACTACCGCCAGTAATAATCGGTTTCCAACCAAATGAAACCGTACCTACAGAGCTATTCATACCGTACAGTGCGTTATCGGCACCGGTTAAAACATCTGGGCCGATTAGCATTTGCGGTGCAATGGGGATTTCAGCAAAATAATGACCAGATTGCGGGTCAAGCAGGGTAGCGCTTCCTACTCTAAAACCGGTGTTTTCGAAAATACCGCCGCGTATAGTTACATCAGCCTGCGCCTCAGCCATATTACGCGATTGAAGGTCAACACGAGGGTCATATTCTAAATTAGAAATAGGTGAGTCGAATGTACCTACTGGCAACTTATTTGCAGTGGGTGAGGCCTCAACCGTTATTTTCTCGATTGCCGACTCATCAGATAGCGTATTAGCATTAGCAAATGCAGTAACGCTGCATAATATTGCAGGTATTATAAGGTGTGGTGTGCGATTCATGTGTTTCTCGTCATTTTTTATTTGTAGCTGCGGTTACAATTAATTTCAAAGCTTATATTTGAGCATGATAAAATAACTAAATGTAACAGCAGTCATTTTGTGCGCGATTGTACATTAATTTGCTAATAACTGCATTTGATAACCATTTACGTAATACCGACTTTATTAAAAACATGGTCATTCTATCGTATTAAATAGCGCACTCACTGCGTTAAAAATTATTTATATAGAACAACTATATGTCATAATTTTCGCCTTGTTATTGCGCTATTTTCTTGGCGCTATAATAGAACACTATTTTCATGCAATCGGTATAATTACTTATTAGGTAACATTTATAATGGATACTAAAGAATATAATACTATTTACTTTGCTGGTGGCTGCCTGTGGGGCGTACAAGAATTTTTAAAGCACTTACCAGGCGTAATAATTACTGAAGCAGGGCGCGCTAATGGTACAAGCAGAACCACTAACGGCGAATACGATGGTTATGCCGAATGCGTAAAAGTCATTTTTGATTTAAAAGTCGTTAGCCTAAATAAGCTGTATGATTACTTTTTTGAAATTATTGACCCATACAGTATTAATAAACAAGGGGATGACGTAGGCCCTAAATACCGCACTGCCATTTATAGCAAAAACCAAAGCCATTTAGACGCAGCAAGCAATTATATAAACAAGCGCAGTGATGCCGATAAAATTGTGGTAGGGGTAGAGCTGTTAACTAACTACGTGCCAAGCGATCCTGAGCATCAAGACCGTTTAACTAATCATCCTGATGATTATTGCCATATACCCTTTGATTTATTGTATAAGTATAAGTTGTCATAGAGTTATACTTAGATTACAGGTTACTCAGGCCTTTCAAAGCGATACAATTTAAACGAGCCAGTTTGAAGAGTTGTACCTTTGTGGTTTGAATACATATAGCCTTTGAGTTCTCGGTTGTCTTTATGAATAATTAGCTTATTTGCGAAGGCTGAATTGCTGGTAGTGATTTCCAGTACGTTGTCTTTTTCTTTAATATCTTGTGGCATAAAAGTGGTACTGATTATGTCATTGGCTCCACTTGCAAAATAGTTGAAGTATGACTCTTTATTGGGGGAGAATTCAATACTTACGAGTTTTTGATTGCCGTCTAAATTTAATAATCCTACCCAAAAACCATATAAACCTGACTTTTCTATAGCTGCTAATTCATCTATTTTAGAACGGTATTTATCTATAAATGTATGGACGGTAGATTGCCTTTCTTGTTTTTCCAATCGGTAAGTTTTTGACATGACAAAATCATCGTCTGCATTAGAATAAATTTCTAACACCTCAAATGAGTTATCTAAATAACGGCTTAAAATTAATGTAAATTGCAGATGTTCTTTATTAGGGCTAATGAGTGTGATAGTGCAATTAAGGCGACTACATTTAATATCGTTATTATTAAACGCAATTGATTTATTTCTATGGAATGCACTGGCGATATTTGCAATGATTAAACGGTGTTCTCCGTTTTCTTTTATTTCCAGTACATTGTATTCAAAATTATCTTTGTAAATGCCTTGCCACAAACCCGGAGTTAATTTTAAGTTTTGCGCATGTGCGGGGAGCGAAGCAAAAAAAGCGAATAGAGTGACTGTAAAATACTTTAAAAATGCCAAGGTATGATTCCTTTGTTAACAAAAAAGCTCACAAACCTGTGAGCTTTTTAAAAACTAACCAAAACTTATTGCTGCTTTTGCGGCGGGAAGTTACTTAAAATTTCGCTCACTGTTTTATTAATTGATGCTTCACGTTGCTCTGGCGATTGATTTTTCTTTAATCGACCTTCTTTTGCGCCGCGCCATACTAGCTGGTTAGATTCACGGTCTACAATATCAATAATCAGTGTGCCCACTTCGTATTCACGCGCAGTTGTGTCGCGTTGAAAACCAGTACCCCAGTAACCCCAATGCGGGCGGTAGTTTACATTAAATGTATCTACTTCAAGCTCTTTATCAACCGATGCATGATAATTAACAAGTACATCAGCATTTGCTGCATCAACTAATCTCATACCTAGTGTTTGGCTCAGCTCAGCGTTAACGGCAGTGCGAACACGTTTTTCCATTAGGCCATTAATTTGATAGTTATTTGTGTCTTTAGTTAGGCTGGCGTTTTCTACCCAAGCAAATGTTTTAAAATTACTAAAGTTAGCTGATTTATCGTAATCCCAATCTGGGGTTTGTGTACAGGCTGTAAGAAGTGCTAGCGCTGCAACAATAAGTATATTTTTCATTACGTTTGCTCCAATAAAATGCATTAATTTAAAATAACACATATTGTTTGAATGTGTATTATTTAAACGTCCTAAATATTAGTCTAAACAAGAGGGCTGAACGACTAATTAACCTATGTTAATTAGTCGTTGTTTATTAGCTAATGTTCAACTTCAATCCAATCTTTTTCATCTACCCAGTTTTGTGCACCGTCTTTTACCGAGCGAATCGGCACAATGTAGTCACAACTTATTTGTGGCTTAACTGAGGCAAATATAGGCACAAAACCAAAGCTTAGTGCGGTTTCTATAATCGCTTTTTGATTTTGTGGGTCAATGTCGGCCGCTTCATCTATATAAATTGGTATACGGTATAGGTTTTGTTCCTGATCGCTTAATAAGTAACGAATAAACAACATGCCACACAATAACTTAATAGTAATACGTGTGCCGTTTGAACCCGCCGAATCTATTTTTTCAAAGTGTTCGGTTTCACCTGCGCGGTTAACTACTTCAAATCGAATATCAAATAAATCGGTAAGTGTTAAACCCGCTTTATCTGATGCGAGTTTAATTAAGTGATCTTTTGCTTCGTTTACCGCGCTTTCGCTGTACGGTTCTTGGCTCAGTAAATCAAGTGTGTCGCCTTGTTCAAACTGATGCGACGTGCTGATAATAGTATCTATACTATCAACCAGCATTTTGCGCGGTATTACGTTAATTTTAAACGCTTGCAGGTTTGAAATTCGGTGCTGGCTTATGCCTTTATTAAAGCTGTTCATTTCGCGGCGAAGGCGGTCTAAATCTTCTCGCAAGCCTTTTATAGTTGCGGCCACTTCGGTAAGCGCAACGCGTGCTTGGCGTTCAACAGCATCGCGTTCGTTATCAATATTATGAAAGGCGCTTATTAGCTTTTGGTATTTAGTATATTCGTCGTTTTCGTTGTCGAATTTAGTAATACCCGCGTTATATACATGCAAATAGGTGTTACGCACGTTTATGTCAAAATTACGCAGCTCTTGGCAGTCTTTATTAAAGTGATGCACAAGATCGCTTAAGTTATCAAAGTCGACCGTAATATCAATCATGTACGGGGTTACTTTACCGCTGTATAAATCAAGCGTGTGGTCAATTCGCTCGCTTTTAACTTGGCGTAAGCGCTCAGTTTGGCGATTAATTTGCTCTTGTTTCGATTTAATTAACGAGCGACGATCGGCAATTGAGCCACTATTTTTTTGAATATCTTGCAGGTAGTCGTCAACTTGTTCGCGCTCAGCTAATAACTGCTCTTTTAGCATGGCTTGCGCTTCAACCGATTGCTGCATTATATCAAACTGCTCTAAGCGTTTTAGCGCGCTCTCTGCGCTCATAAGCTCATCGTATAACGCGTCTTTCTCTTTTTGCTTGTCGGCAACGTTTGCTGCAACATCGCGCTGTTGCTTAAACTCTTTAAGTGAATGCTCAAGAGCATTTAACTGAGCGGTTAATTGCTCTTTGTTTTCGCCGCTTTGCATTTGCACAGGCGAGAGCTTTTTAAGCTTAATGCTCGCACCTGGTAGCGTTAATACGCCGCCTTTAACGTTTTCACTTAATAGCGATAAAAACTCACCAAAGGCGTCTTCGTCATCAATGGTTATATCGCCATTAGTGGTGGTCGCAAACGAGAGAATATCAGGATTTAAAATCCGCGATATTTCTTCTACTTCTTTTAAAGAGAGGTCTTCGCGCATGCGGGTAAACAAATTAAACTCAAGATTTTTAAGTTGCAGCTTTAAGCTTTTAATTTGTTTTTGTGTTTCGCTAATGCGGTAGTCAAGCGTGTGTAGGCTTTGCCCTTGTGCGCTGGTTATAGAGTGCGAAAGCGACTCGTAATCTTGCTTTAACTGAGTCAGGCTGGTTTTAAGCGTGGCTTTATTTACTAGTTCAAACTCGCTTTTAAGCGCATCGTAATCTAAAAACCACTGCTCAATTTGAGTTTGTCTACGCTCTATGTCGCGCGATTGCTGTACGTATAGGCTTTGCTTTTGCTCAAACTCGTGTTTTTCGTGCTCTATATCTTCAAGCGCTATACCCAGCTCATTAAGTTGCGATTCTTGATAGGTATCAAAATCAATCAGTGCTTGGTCAATTTTAGGTGCGTATGCGGCTAATTTACCTTTAAGCACGGTTTGGTTTTCAAGCATTGATTCAAGCGCTGCTATTGGCTCTTGCATTGACTCAAGGGCTTTTAATTCGCGTTTTGAGCGATTTACTTTATCAAACGAGCGACGCCATACTTCATAAAAGTCGACTTTAGAGTTCGACATATGACGTTCAAACACGCGTAGCATAAAGCGTTTTACGTCGCTTGCGCCTAATTTGTGTAAGTTAAGAATACGTCTAAATATTTCTTTATAAATGGAGGAGTCTTGTACATTATTAAGCGGGATCATTTTTAGGTTAATGTCGCCGTCAAAAGGGGTTGCGCCGCCAGTAAGTAGCGCGTTTAACTCTTGTGCTTTAAGCTCAATAGGGTTGTAGTTAAGTGATTTTAAATGGTTGAACAACTTGGTAAATTTAATAATAGTTTTACCTTGCGTGTACTGCTCTAAATCAAGCTTTCCTTGATAACAAAAGTACTGATGCGCGTAACCGGCAATTTTACCAAGTCCCGCAACGCCTATTACTACCGAGCCATGAGGCAAGTTAGCTTCTAGTAAAATGTACGACTGATCGGATGAAAAATAAAACTTTCGGGTTTCATCTAAATCGTGTCCGTCCCATTCTGTTAAGCGCAAATCGTTAATAAGCGGGAACTGCAGGGCGTTAATAACCGAGCTTTTACCTGTGTTATTGGGCGCGCAAATAGAGCTGCTTTTATCAAGCGGGATCACACATTTTGCATAGCCTGCGGTGTTAAGTAGGGCGAGTTTACTTAGTCCGTATAGATTTTTCATTCCTCGTCCTCTCCTAAATAGGTTTCTTCGTTTACTTCCATGAGTGCATCTATGTAGCGGTGAATTGGCGCTTGTAGCATAAAGCCGCCTTCTACTTCACGGGCTAAACCTAAGCGCACCATGCGCAGGTAAACGTCTTTACGTAGGTCCGAACCCGAAAATATCTCAAGCTGATCAAACAAATGTTTGTTAATTTGCACCAGCGTTTGCATAAGCTCTAAATCGTTTACGTCGTCAAACAATGCGCGCATTGGGTCTTTACCCGTATTGGCGTAGTGCTCAATTAAAATGTAAATGGTGAGCGCGATAGCGCGAGATATTTTGCCCATATTGGGTGTGCTTTCATCGCTACCAAAATAATAAAAGCCACGGCTGTCGTGTTTTAAATCGTTACCTAAAGCGGTAAATAGGGCGGTGTAGTCTTCTATGTGTTGGTCAAGCTCTTGCCACATTACGTTGTCTTGCTCGCAAATATGATAACCCGCTACTAATTTTTTATTAATGGCTTGTAGATGAGTTAGCTCGTCTAAGTTTATGTGTGTCATGGTTTATTTACCTGCCTTTGGATCTGGCTGAGGCTCTGAATTAAATGGATATAAAGAAAAGTGCTGACCGGCAATTTTTACGCGGGCTTTTTCATCGCTTTGAATTATTTTAATATCGCTGTCGCTGACTAATTTTTGATACAAAAATAGCATTTCGTCTGCATCGAGATCTGGATAGCTTTCGTCTAAAAATTGCAGCAAGGGCTGCGGCTTTTTGCGTTTTTTATTAAAGCGCTTAGTAAAGTTGGTTTTAACATCGTTGTAGTCAGGAATATTAGGCGTAACAAATGCAGGCACGTCTTGTTGATCTGGCAATTGGTATTCTTCGTGTTCAAATTCAACCAAGCTTGCCATGTAAGCCACAATATGGCGTTGCTGACCAAGCGAATATCGCTGCGCGTCGCTCACAAAATGTGGCTGTACAGCACTTAGCATATTGTCTACGCCATTTTTGCGTACAAGCCCAAGTACTTTGGCTGCTTGGCGAGTAATTAAGTTATTACGACGTAGCTCCTCGCGCAGTGGCATAAGCATATCGGCACTTTTACGCAAGCTTTCTCGGCCCATTAAATGCATTTCGAGTATACGGGTACGTAATTGCTCCAGCATACGTTTGTCGTTATATGCTTTACCTGAGCGCTCAATGTGCAGTATTTGCTTACTTATTTGCTCTTCAATGAGGGTAAAACATGCATGAAACTCACCACGAATATCAACCATTTCAAGCATTGGCTCAATGTATTCATCAAAGGCTTCTATTACCGCTTTATAACGCTTTTGCAGCGATTGCACTGCATTATTTGATTTGGCTTGTTCAACTATATTTAAAATAGCGTTTTCGTTGTGCGTATAGAGCTTCATTATTTTACGCACCCGATCATCCATAATACGGCTGTAGCGGCGTAAGTCGTCAAAGTCTTCTATTTCGCCAGCGTTATCTAGGCGATTACCTAAACGAGCTAGGTCCTCTACTAATACGCTAATTTCTTGCGCTAAACCTAAATGCTCTTCTTGCAGTAAAAAAGTAGCAAAATCAGCAATAGCACGATTTATTTCAAGCTGAGAAGATTTAGCCAGTGGAATTAAAATATCTTGGTTTAACAAACGATTTGTTTCTTTATAAATGCGTTCGTTTGACCACGTAGGCTGCTTTTGCTTAATCGCGTTTTGTACGTCTTTTAGGCTAAAGTCAGCCATTTTAAAACGTTTAAATAATAGCGCTAATACACCCCAATGTTCGGTTATGGTGTTTAGCAGCTTTTTAGCTGGGATCATAAGGGGTTACAACATCCTAGTATTTTATTATTGAGTTCTTTTAGAAGACTCATTATTACGTATTTTTAATTAACCTTGTCTGTATATAGTATTCGTTTTTAAGACCATTTAATAATAGTTTTTGCATAGAGGCAGTGCTAAAATTCGCGCCGAAAATAGGCACATGAAATGGAATGTTATTTGTGTGTTCTTTAAAACTATATCAAAGGTTGTTTAACTACCATGGTTTCCTCGATTATTCTAACCCTGATAGCGATTGCATTTTTACTGATCGTTATAGAAGATATAATCCATGTCAATAAAGCTAAAACCACGCTGTTTTTTGGTACGCTTTGCTGGATTCTTCTTTTTATATACCCTCTTCACGGGCAAAGCCCCGATACGATTCAACATCTTTTAAATGAAAATATTTTAGAAATTGCCTCGCTATGGCTATTTTTAATGGCTGCAATGACCTTTGTAGCGTATTTAAATTCAAAGGGGTTTATAGAAAATATTGTGCACCGCGTTATGCCAAAAAGTATTAGCGAAAAAAAGCTCATGTTTTTAGTGGGTGGTTTTGCATTTTTGTTTTCGTCGATTTCAGACAACGTAACAGCGACGCTTATATCGCTTGCGGTTGTTATGTCGTTAAAACTTGAACCTAAAAAACTCATTAAATACGCCACGCTTATTGTGTTTGGCGTTAACTCAGGTGGGGTATCGCTAATAACCGGTGACGTAACCACACTAATGATATTTTTAGATGGCAAAGTAACCATTGCTCATTTGTTACTACTTATAGCGCCAGCACTTGCAAGCGTTATGCTGCTTGCCGCGTTACTTTCTATCGGTATGAAAGGGCGTGTTGAGTTTGCTAGTGCAGGTAAAACCCGCATTGAAAAAACCGACATAACCATTGCTGTTATATTTTTATCTACTGTAGTGAGCACACTTACGCTGAGTGTAATTTACAGCGTACCACCTCTATTAACCTTTTTGTTTGGCTTATCAGTGATGTTTTTAGTGGCGCAATTTTTAATGCGCAAAAAAGACATAAACAAAGACATAATCGATTTTGTTCGCGATATAGAATACGACACATTATTGTTTTTTGTAGGTGTACTTTTACTTGTAGGCGCACTTAAAGAAATTGGTATGTTGAGTAAATTTACCGATCTATACACGGTAATGGCACCAGAATACGCAAACTACTTAATGGGCATATTATCAGCAGGGGTCGATAACGTACCGCTTACCGCTGCCTTATTAAAAGCCGATATAGTAATGAGCCAACAACACTGGTTGTCGTTTACGTATGCAACGGGCGTGGGTGGTTCAATGCTTATTATTGGTTCGGCTGCGGGCATTATTGCCATGAGCAAAGTTAAAGCGCTTACCTTTATGAGCTACTTGCGTTTATCGCTGCATTTATTAATTTGTTACACGGTTGGATATGCGGGCTCGTATTACATGGGCAGTTTTATTTAACTCATAAATTATTAAATGCTTGACAGCTAGACGTCTAAACGATAACTTTCAAAGCCCCGCTACTTAGTGGGGTTTTGTTTTATTAGCCACTGGCTAATAAAGCATTCAGAAGAGGTGCGATACTTAGGTACTTAATGTTAGGCGACGAAAGCCGATGATCATTAAGGAGGGAAGTACTCGCCGAGGAAAATAATGGTACGTCGTCATTGTTTTTCGGTTTATGGGGCTGAATCCTCAAAACTGTCACCAATATAGGTGGAGAGCTTCTGGCAGTGGACTTATCTTCAAGCATTCCTTTGCCAAGTTCTTCTTGTTTTATTGCGGTTTGGATACCGCGAAAGGAGACTAAATGACTACCCAATCAGTGCCACAAACAGTGCCTCAAACAGAGTTAAGCGCAAAATCAGATTACATCGTTGCCAAATTTGGCGGAACCAGTGTTGCAAATTTTGAAGCGATGAGTCGCTGTAGCGAAATTATTGTTGCAGATAAAAGCGTACGTATTGTTGCCGTGAGCGCCAGTGCCGGCGTAACTAATCACTTAGTTGCACTGTGTAAATCAAGCATTACTCCTAGTGAGCGCCAAGAACACATAAATGGAGTGCTTGCTATTCAACAAACTATTTTAGATGAATTATCGCTAGATGCCGATTTAGCGGTTGGCTTTAACGAAACCTTAAAAGCATTTCAAACATTGGCTCAAGAGCCACTAACAACCGATCAGCAACACGACGAGCTACTTAGCTTTGGTGAGCGTTTATCGTCGTATTTATTTGCTCAGGTGCTGCGTTTACAAGGTTTAAATGCCGATCGCTTTGATGTGCGCAAGGTGCTTAAAACCGACAGCCAATTTGGTAAAGCAACGCCCAATGTTGCAGCCACAGCGCAAGCCGCTAAAGAACATTTAATTCCGTTATTAGACGCTCAAGTAATTGTGACTCAGGGATTTATTGGTAGTGACGAATACGGTCACACCACAACGCTAGGACGTGGTGGTTCAGACTACAGCGCTGCATTATTAGCAGAAGCGATTAACGCTAAAAGTGTGCATATTTGGACCGACGTAGTGGGCATTTTTAGCACTGACCCGCGTTTGTGCGCAAAAGCGACGCCTATTGCACGCTTAAGTTTTGACGAAGCCGCTGAAATGGCAACCTTTGGCGCAAAAGTATTGCACCCAGCGACTATTTTACCAGCAAGCCGTAGCCACATTAACGTGTTTGTAGGTTCTAGCCGCGAGCCTGAGCGTGGCGGTACGTGGATTGAGCGCGAAAAATCGCAGCAACCAGGTATACGCGCAGTAACACAACGTAAAAACCAAATTTTGCTTACGCTTAAAAGCCCAGAAATGCTCCTAGCAAGCGGCTTTTTAGCACGCGTATTTACACTATTAAGTGAATACAATATATCGGTAGATTTGGTAACCACATCAGAAATCAGCGTAGCTATAACCCTTGATAATGCGCAAAACGCATCGCGCCCAGAGCTTGATCAAGAATGCCTAGATAAGCTTGCAGAGTTTTGTCATGTTTCGGTAGAAAACAACTTAACATTGGTGGCACTTATTGGCTCTGAGATTCAATTACGCCAACACGAAATGAACTTAATGAGTGTACTAAAAGATTTTAACATTCGATTAATTTGTCACGGTGCAAGTAAACACAACTTGTGCTTTTTAGTAGAGCAAACTGAGTCAGATAACGTAGTACAGTCTATCCATAGCCGTTTATTAGAAAACGATTTTGCTGCGTAAATAACCGTTATTCAGGGAGATTAACTAGTAAAGTTACCTAGTAAAATCACTTAACAAAATCAGTTAATAAAAAGCATCGCCAGTCGGTGCTTTTTTTATGCACCACACTTACATCAAAACAAACATTGCTGTCATTGCTATCAGCTAGAGTAACGCGATTACTGCTAGCACTCAGCTTTGCACTATTTAATTCGTCAAATACATTGGGGCTAAGTAATTTTGCAATAGGGCGGCTGGTGGCTTTAGCAAGTGACTCTTTTAATGTCCAAATTCTAAAAAACGTATCTGCTTGGGCTTGGGTATTAGTAGGCTTGGTGATAAGTGTAATTTCATCATTATGATAAAAATGCTTAGCGAGCTTTTCAAACGGGCGCTTTAGGCTTACTTTTTCAATATCAAAACCAAACTCACTTTTATCAAAATTTAGCGCCACCCCAACCAAACCATGCGAATGCGAAATACAGGTATTTATAACATTACCATTTACATGTATTTGCAGCTTTGAGCTTGCTTCATCAAATTCGGTACTCATTTTATTAAGGGGTACGTGCGTATGTTGCGGCTGCGTTACTTTAATAAGGTGTTTTAACAATAACCGCGTAGCTAAATACTCTTGCTTAGCTTGTGGGCTTTTGCGGCGGTTTATAATGGTTAACTCAAATGAGCTTAAGCAGTCGGGCAAATTAAAGTCACTAAGCTCAAGTGTTTTAGCATTAAATAATAAAATACTGTTACTCGCTAAAGACAAATTTGCCAATTGAGTTGAAGTAATACTCAAGGCGTTTTTAAAATAGTGTTCAGTCATAAAAGCCCTAAAGCAAAAGAAGTCGCTGATATTGTGAGCGGTTAGCGCCACTAACAAAGGCTGGGTACAATTTTATTACTCAGCTGGCATGAAATATGGTTTAATTCACAATAATCAAAATAATAACAGATTTGTAGATGTATGGCACAAGTGCGTGATGGGTTTCAAAGCCGACTTGGTTTTGTTTTAGCCGCTGCTGGCGCAGCAGTGGGTTTGGGTAATATTTGGGGTTTTCCTACGCAAGCGGCCAACCATGGTGGCGGTGCATTTTTACTGGTTTACTTTATTGTTATATTTTTACTTGCGCTTCCTGCGCTGTATACCGAACTTTATTTAGGTCACAAAGCACAAGCTAACCCGGTAAAAGCATTGGGCGACGCATGGCAAAACACTAACCGTAAAGTAGGTGCAGCAGCAGGTTATATAGGTCTTGCGGGCGCAGTTGTTATGCTAAGTTTTTACTCAATAGTGGCAGGGTGGATGCTTTCGTACGCTATTGAACCTATAACAACCTTTTTAGGTTTCACAGGCGCAAGCGAATTTCTACATAGCGACTCAGTGCTGCGTAATTTTGTATTTACGCCGCTTATGCTTATTTTAACTGCCAGTATTATTTTAAAAGGGGTTAAATCGGGAATCGAAACTTGGTCGCGCCGTTTAATGCCACTGCTACTCGTCTTGCTTGTTGGTTTAATTGCCTACATTGCAACACTCGATGGCGCAAACGAAGGCTTTGCCGCGTATTTGATTCCTGACTTTAGCCAAATACTCGACCCTAATTTAATTATTGCCGCAATGGGGCAAGCGTTCTTTTCGCTCTCACTAGGTGTGGGCTGTATGATGATTTACGGCTCGTATTTACAGCCAGATGCTAATTTACCAAAGCTCACAGCAGGTGTTGCACTACTTGATACTGGCGTTGCTTTTTTAGCGGGATTACTCATCATTCCTGCCATTTATGTGGCGCAGCACAACGGTGTTGAAGTATTTAGTGGTGGTAAACTGATTGGCGAAGGGCAGCTAATTTTTGCTATTTTACCTGAGCTATTTAGCACCATGGGCGAAATTGGTTTATTAGTTGGTTTATTATTTTTTGTATTAATGTCTATCGCATCGGTTACGTCAACTATATCGACCACCGAAATTCCGGTAGCGTTTTTAGTCGAAAACCATAACGTTAGTCGCACCAAAGCAACGTGGGCAGTAAGCGCCGTTGTACTTGTGTGTGCAAGCGCGATTATATTAAATTTTGATTGGTTATTTGGTTTGGTAATTATGCTATTCACCCAATACCAATTACCGCTTATGGGTTTATTTTACTTTATTACAGTAGGGTGGATGTGGCAGCGTGGTAATAAATTACACCAAGCAACAACTGGCGTACATTACTGGTTTGCTCAGTATATTCGATTTGTTTGCCCAATATTAATGACCTTAGTATTTGCAAACGTTGCCTTTGGTTAAGCTTTATTTAAAGTGAATTTTTAAACAAAAAAGCGAATAGGGCTCACCTTATTCGCTTTTTTTGTACCGGATATTTAGGTAAAGCCTAGGTCTTTATAAAACCTCGTTAGTCAGAGGCCTACCTTCATTTACTTCAAGCGCGTTAAGTAGGGTTGTGTTTGCTATTTCGGTTAGTGCTTCTTGGGTAAAAAAGCCCTGATGCCCCGTTACCAATACATTTTTAAAGCTCACTAAGCGCGAAAATATATCGTCTTGATTTATTTCGTCGCTGTGGTTTTTAAAAAATAGCTCCGACTCTTGCTCGTAAACGTCGAGCCCTAAGTAGCCTAATTTTTTAGTTTTAAGTGCATTAATGCACGCTTTGCTGTTAAGCAGTGCCCCGCGAGAGGTGTTAATAAGCATAACGCCGGTTTTCATTTTACTAAATGCCTCATCATCTATTAAATGATGAGTTTGTTCCGTTAATGGGCAATGCAAAGAAATCACATCGCTTTTGCTAAGCAATGTGTCTATATCGGTAATTGTATAATTGCCAGGTTGTGCGTATGGGTCGCACACTAATACTTTAGCGCCAAAGCCATTTAAAATGTTACACAGCGCAAGGCCAATTTTACCGCAACCTACAATACCCACGGTTTTATTGTGCAAGTTAAAGCCTAGTAATCCGTTTAAATCAAAATTGTCTTCGCGTACGCGGTTATACGCTTTATGAGTTTTACGGCTAAGCGTTAGCATAAGTGCAATACAATGCTCGGCTACGGCCTCAGGGCTGTAAGCTGGGACGCGTAATACCTTTAAGTTATGTGCTTTTGCTGCAGGTAAATCAACGTTATTAAATCCTGCACAACGTAGCAAAATAGTATTTATGCCTTGGCTTGCCAGTTGTTCAATAACCGTGGCGTTTACGGTGTCGTTTACAAATACACATATGGCATCAAACCCGTTTGCTAAAATAGCCGTTTGTTCGCTTAGAGCTTGCTCAAAATACGTTATTTTTATATCACGATTATCGCGTGTACTTTGTTCAAAAAAAGGCAGTTCGTACTTTTGAGTACTAAAAAAAGCAATGTTCATGGTAATAGCTCCGACGCTTAAGGAAAAATAATAGTAACATTAAACTACTTTACAAAAACGTGCTTAATTAGTTCTCCTGCTACTAATTTAAGCTTTAAGCGAAGTAAATATAGGTGTTTTAGGCGATATTCTTTTATCACTTTTTGCTGTGTTTACCTTTGCTGCTTGCAGTAGGTTGCTTTCTATTACTTGTTTAAGTGTTTCGGGCTTAGTGCGCGGTGCATAGCGAGCAACCTGCTGACCTTGCGAGTTAATTAAAAACTTAGTGAAGTTCCACTTAATAGCACGGTTTTGTGAAATACCCCGAGTATGTGATTTCAAATAATTAAACAACGGGTGAGTTTCTGGCCCATTTACCATTACTTTACCAAATATCTCAAACGAGATATTAAATTGATCTTGGTAAAAGTCTTTAATGGCTAAATTATCAAGCGGCTCATTTTGACCAAACTGATTACACGGAAATGCCAATATTGTAAATCCGCTACTTTTATATTCTTGATATAGTTTTTCAAGCGCACTTAATTGCACCGAAAAATTACACTTACTCGCTGTATTAACAATCAGTATGGTTTTTCCCTGTAGCTTACTAAGAGGAAAGCTTTCGCTGTTGTAAAGTGGTGCATTAAATTGATAAATACTATCCATAGGTTACCTACTTACATTTCCGATTAAGGAAATTTTATAAAGATTTTCATTCGCTTTTTTATCAGCCGGTTGACATAATCTAAGCCTAGTTTCTAAGTTATCAGTTAAATAGGTCATTTTTATGTCAATGAAAGTCGCATTTATAGGTTTAGGTGTAATGGGTTACCCAATGGCGGGGCATTTAGCAAAAGCAGGGCACAGCGTATGCGTTTATAACCGCACTCAAGCTAAAGCACAAGCGTGGACTGCAGAACATTCAGGAAGCTTTGCACCAACCCCGCGCGAAGCTGCCAGCAATGCCGACATCGTATTTATGTGTGTTGGTAACGATGACGACTTACGCTCAGTAGTGTATGGCAACGACGGCGTGTTAGCGGGCATGTTGCCGCACACTGTTTTGGTTGATCACACCACAACCTCTGCTGAAGTAGCCCGCGAAGTAGCTGCAAAAGCTGAACTACAAAATGTCGACTTTATAGATGCGCCAGTTTCGGGCGGACAAGCTGGCGCCGAAAATGGCGTATTAACGGTTATGGCAGGTGGCAGTGAAGCCGTATTTGCTAAAGTGCAGCCAGTTATGGCGGCGTTTAGCCGTTTTAGCCAACTGTTAGGCGGCGTTGGCTCGGGACAACTTTGTAAAATGGTTAATCAAATTTGTATTGCTGGCGCAGTACAAGGTTTAGCTGAAGGCTTACATTTTGCCAAACAAGCTGGGCTTGATGGTGAAAAAGTAATAGAAACCATTTCTAAAGGCGCAGCCGGTTCGTGGCAAATGGAAAACCGCTACAAAACAATGTGGGCGGGTGAATACGAGTTTGGTTTTGCCGTAGATTGGATGCGTAAAGATTTAGGCATTGCACTTGATGAAGCTAAAAACAACGGCGCTACTTTACCAATGACCGCAACGGTCGATCAATATTACGCCGATGTACAAGCACTCGGCGGCGGCAGATACGACACCTCAAGCTTGTTAGCACGTATTGAAGCGCTACATAAAAAGTAACGCTGTAGACGCGAAGCTTGCTTGCGTATAAAAACGGAGTTTTTAAAAAGGTAAAGATATTAAAAGCTACACTTTTCGCGTGAGCAAGCCGACTCTTACCGCCAAAGTGTAGCTATGAGTTTACTTGTAGACGCAAAGCTTGCTTGCGTATAAAAACGTAGTTTTTAAAATGATAAAGATATTAAAAGCTGCGCTTTTCACGTGAGCAAGCTCGACGTCTACCGCCAAAGTGCAGCGGTGAGTTTTACTTGTAGATGCGAAGCTTGCTTGCGTATAAAAACAGAGTTTTTAAAATGATAAAGATATTAAAAGCTCCGCTTTTCACGTGAGCAAGCTCGACGTCTACTGCCAAAGTGCAGCGGTGAGTTTTACTTGTAGACGCGAAGCTTGCTTGCGTATAAAAACGGAGTTTTTAAAATGGTAAAGATATTAAAAGCTGCGCTTTTCACGTGAGCAAGCTCGACGTCTACCGCCAAAGTGCAGCTGTGAGTTTTACTTGTAGACGCAAAGCTTGCTTGCGTATAAAAACGGAATTTTTAAAATGGCGAAGATATTAAAAGCTGCACTTTTCACGTGAGCAAGCTCGACGTCTACCGCCAAAGTGTAGCTGTGAGTTTACTTGTAGACGCAAAGCTTGCTTGCGTATAAAAACGGAGTTTTTAAAAAGGTAAAGGTATTAAAGCTGCACTTTTCGCGTGAGCAAGCTCAATGTTTACCGCCAAAGTGTAGCTGTGATTTTACTTGTAGACGCAAAGCTTGCTTGCGTATAAAAACAGAGTTTTTAAAATGGCGAAGATATTAAAAGCTGCGCTTTTCACGTGAGCAAGCTCGACGTCTACCGCCAAAATGTAGCTGTGTTTTTTACTTGTAGACGCCAAACTTGCTTGCGTATAAAAACACAGTTTTTAAAATGGTAAAGATATTAAAAGCTACGCTTTTCACGTGAGCAAGCTCTACGTCTACTGCCAAAGTGCAGCGGTGAGTTTTACTTGTAGACGCAAAGCTTGCTTGCGTATAAAAACGGAGTTTTTAAAAAGGTAAAGGTATTAAAAGCTACGCTTTTCACGTGAGCAAGCTCTACGTCTACACTCAAAGTGTAGATATGCGTCTACACCGAATCACATGCTTTGTGCGTAGTTATACAACGCCTTTAAAATTGTAAGATTTTTTTCGCTGTCGTCATGTTCATGCGCTAGGTTCTCAAGGGTGATCATAAAATCTTGCGCGTTAATCGATGGTTGATCTTCGCCGTGCATTAACTTGTTTTGGCAATACTGGCGCCATTGGTCAAGCTCTTGCTGGTTTAGCGTTTCAGGCCAGTTACGGGCGCGGTATCTAAACAACAATGTATTAAACTTTTTATCTTCAAAGTCTAACTTCAATCCAGCCAATTCATCTGGTTTTGCATCACGAATAATCGCAAATTTAGCTTTATCAGCATGGCTTGTAAACCCATCGTAAAGTAAGTAGTCAACGTTAGTGGTTGCGCTGTAATCGCCTTGCTCGTTAAACACTTCGGTTACTTTATCGCGAAGGTCGGTATTGGCTTTTAAAATAGCTAAATTAGCGAGGCACTGCTCGCGGTCAATCCCAAGGCGAGCGGCATTTTCAGGCAATAATGTTTTAGCGGGGGCTAAAATAGGGCACTTGTTTAAATGCACTAGTTTTAAGCCAACAGGTAAATCACCCTCGGCTAAATCTACACGTTTGGTGTATAAACGTTTGCGTAATTCTTCTACGTTTAAATCAATGAGTACTTGCGGGTTTTGGGTTAAATCAAAACAAATAACCGCGTTTTTATTAACCGGATGAAAGCTCATTGGTGCAACCCAGCTTGTACAGCCTTGTGATGCTGGTATGCGCGACGTGGTATGCACCAGCGGCGTCATGTTAAATACATCAATCAATTCAGCAAGGGCTTTTTTATTACGCAGCCCAAAAAAGAAGTTATACAGCTTTGGCTGTTTTTCTTTTATTAGTTTAGCCAGTGCAATAGTGGCGGTTACATCGCTTAGTGCATCATGCGCAGCGGCATGTTCAATACCATTAGCTACGGTTAAATGCTCTAGCTTAAAGCTTGGGTTGCCATCTTCTTTTAACGGCCATTCAATGCCTTCAGGGCGCAGCGCGTAACAAGCACGTACTAAATCAATAATATCCCATCGGCTATTGTTATTTTTGTATTCACGCTCGTATGGGTCGTAAAAGTTACGATAAAAACTGTAACGGCTTACTTCGTCATCAAACCGAATACTGTTATAACCGGCAACACAGGTGTTTGGTACACTAAACTCAGCATGAATTTTTGCTATAAACTCAGCCTCAACCAAGCCTTTTTTCATCGCTACTTGTGGCGTAATACCCGTAATTAAACACGCCTCAGGGTGGGGTAAGTAATCCGCTTGCGGCTTACAATATTCAATAAGTGGCTCGCCAATAATATTTAAATCAAGATCGGTACGAATACCCGCAAACTGGCTCGGCTTATCTTTTTGAGGGCTCGCCCCCCAAGTCTCGTAGTCGTGCCAATAGATTGTC